>VGHV01000300.1 GCA_016868095.1 Betaproteobacteria bacterium | reverse complement strand
AATTAGAAGCACGAGGATGGGGGCCTGAGCCATCGGCTGAAAGGCGAGCCGATAAGTCATAGGCCCAAGAGGTACCACCACCAGTAAGGCTAAAAGCATTTGCACCCATAAGGGTAGCTTTGCCAGGCCCAACGGCGACGAATGTAAAAAAAGACCAGTAACGCCAGGCCCAATGGAAACATCACTTGCCACATCAAAGACCAGCGTAAGCGCCTAGCCATACCCTTCCCAAGACCTTGCTGATAACGCCAGTCCATTAAAAAACAAATGATTCCTGCGAGCAGTAAAAGCCAAAGCGTTCCCGGCAGTTTATTGCTTTGAAACGATGCCAGTGTTAGCGCGCCAAAGGCGACAAACTCACCCTGAGGCACGAAAATCACTCTCGTCACTGCAAAAACCATAACCAAGGCTAACGCGAGGAGCGCGTAAATAGCTCCGTTGGTCAAGCCATCTTGCGCAAGAAGAAGAACAATATCTAAGTTCATCGGACCATGTCCATCGGCAGATCCACCGTAAATGCTGTGCCTTAGCGCAGCAAGATCACCGCGGAATCGCCCTCAGCAGCATACAGGCGCGAAACCAAGGAGTGTCTGTGATCGAGCACGGCACGTTGGTTGATATAACCCTTATCAGTCATCTCGTTGGCATCTATCGATGCAGGCTCAAGCATGAGCATCGCTCGTGCGGGCATCGTCGAAGAGCCGGTACCCGCATGCACCAGATCACGCAAAGCATGTCGAATCGCCTGCTTCACGGTCGGGTGCTGCACCAGCGCCTCGTTGCTTAACAGCTCGCTGCGCTCGCCGCATAAGGTCCGGCAGGCCGCCCAGTTAGGAAACATCAACAAACCAATCTCGTCTCGATCGTGTCCCGTGATGACGCAATCCTGGATCAGCGGCGAACACTGCGCAATCACCCTCACCCTCAGAGCACCAACGTGCACCCAAGTACCCGAACTGAGCTTAAAGTCCTCGGCGATGCGCCCGTCAAAAACCAAGCCTTTTTCGGGATGTTCGACATCAAAAAAACGTCCTGCATCACCGATACGATAAAACCCCTGCTCATCAAAGGCTCGAGCGCTTAACTCAGGCGCATCAAAGTAGCCGGGTGTAACGTTAGGGCCTTTGACTAAAAGCTCCCACTTACCAGCGTTGGCCTTCATCTTTATGCTCACACCGGGCGCTGGCAGGCCGATGATCCCAGGTTGGTCAATGGAGTAATGAACCGAGGTAGCAAGCGGGGCTGTTTCAGTGGACCCCCAGGCCGAAACCATCGCAGGAGGCTTTCCTGCCACTAGCTGAGTACATTTTTTAAATCGATCCCAGAGCGGTTGAGGTAGGGCCGCTGCCGCATAAAAAACAAGCTCAAGCTCTGAATAGAAATGAGTACGTAAGTGTTCATCTTGCTCTAAAAAAGGCAACAATAAATCAAATCCTCGAGGGACATTAAAATAAAGTGTTGGTGCAATTTCTTTTAGATTCTCAATACTTTGTTCGATCAAGCCTGGCGCTGGCTTACCGTTATCGATATAAAGGCTACCACCATGACGGAGTATGAGGTTCACATTGTGGTTGCCGCCAAAGGTGTGACTCCAAGGCAGCCAGTCGACAATCACTGGGGGTCTTTTTGTTAAGAAGGGCCATAGTTGACTGATTGCTTGTTGATTCGAGCACAGCATACGCTGTGTATTGATGACCCCCTTAGGCATGCCTGTCGAACCCGAGGTGAAGAGAATCTTGGCAAGGCTATCGCCACTCAACGCTTGAAAGGCATCAGCCACCCGCGAGCTCGGTTCTATGAGCGTCCAATCGCCTAGCTGCTCGACAACAACGCCACTTGAATCGATACCCCTTAAGCCATCACTCGGCTGCCTCGAGACGAGAACACCAGGCTTTAAATCACCTAGTGCGGCAAGCGCGGCGGCAAGCGCCTTTGCATAAAGCGCACCATCACTCACATAAATCAGTCCCGGCTTTATGAGTTTTAGAATATGAATCAGCTTCGCAAAATCACTCGATAAAAGTGAATACGCTGCTGAAACCGGGGCAACAGGCACACCAACATGCATGGCGGCAAGACTTAACAAAGCGTGGTCAACACTATTGTCTGACAGTATTGCGAGCGGTCTTTGTTGATTCAAGCCATGGGCCAGTAGTGCTTCGCCAAAGCGATGTACTCCATCTCGCGCCTGGCTGTAGCTTACTTTTCGCCACGGCTTTGTGCCCGCGCCCGCTTGACCTGAAACCCCTCCGTCAAGGCTTCGCTCGGCGAGAAAGGTCTGCTCAGGGCTCACTTCAGCCCAATGTTCGAGCCATTCACCGACGCATCGTGAATAAGGCAATAAACGGTGGCCGGAGGAAAGTAAAAAACAATCCTCCGAAGGCTTCTCAATCCTTAGCAAGGGTTCTGCGAATCCTGCTAAGGAGGGCTGATTTAGTTGACTCACGATATGTAATAAACGATGCAGAGCGCCGTTTTAAGGCGTCATGAGTTTCCAAGTACCGCCATCGACGCGGACCATCACTCTTGCGCGCTGATCCAAACCATTGTGATCGGTTGGACTCATCGTGAAAACACCATGCGAAGCTGGCAATTCCTTGGTTGTTTCAATAGCGTCACGCAAGGCCTTTCTAAACTCAGGAGTACCTGGCTTAGCCTTCTTTAAAGCCTGTGGTACTGCGTTGCCGAGCAGCAAAGCAGCGTCCCAAGCGTGAGCTCCAAAGGTTGAACGACTGTCTTTGCCATGTACCTTTTCATAGGCGTTGACGTGGTCGAGCGCCGCTCGCTTGCTCGGATGACTATCGGGTAGCTCTTCAGCAAGAAGCATTGGCCCGACCGGAAACACGGCGCCCTCAACCTGCTTGCCGCCCACGCGCAAAAAGTCCCGATTTGCAACCCCATGCGTCTGGTAAATCTTCCCCTTGTAACCGCGTTCACGCAAGCTTGCTTGCGGCAGCACAGCGGGTGTGCCAGAACCAATCACAAGAACAGCATCGGGGTTGGCGGCCACCAATTTGAGCGTCTGCCCAGTTACCGAAGTGTCGGTGCGCTGGAAGCGCTCCACTGTATTCATACTTATACCAGCGCCAGCGAGTGGCGCTTTCATTGCTTGAAGCCAAACTTCGCCGTATGCATCTGCAAAACCGATAAAGCCAAGGCTTTTCACGCCGGCACTCTTCATCACATCGACCAGTGCACTTGCCATGATCCCAATACCTTGCGGCGTGACAAAGGACCAGGCGTGCTTCTCACCCGTTTGCGGAGGAATCGGTGCCATGGTGATGACAGGTGTTCCCGACTCGGCCCCTACTTCAATAGCCGCAAGTGAGGTCGGCGTCGTGGTTGACCCAATGATGGCATCGACCTTATGCTCGCTAACCAGCCGCTTGGCATTTTTGTTGGCTTCTGTTGGATTAGTCGCATCATCCAGAACGATATAGTTCACTTTCTGTCCACCCATAGTCGTTGGCAAAAGCGATATCGTATTTTTCTCTGGAATGCCGAGCGAGGCAGCCGGACCGGTTGCCGAAACCGTGACACCAATATTAATTTGAGCCAAAACTGGCTGAGCCATCGATGCCACAATGGCCAGTAAACCTGCTGCAGTTGCCTTTTCATGCCTTACCCTCCCCTGTTTTAAAAAACTTCACCCCGAAGTGTCGTCGATCCGAAGGTATTGGCACAAGCAGGCTTTCGAAATCTTGACGATGAGCATTCGATCGATGGATGCAACATCTACAATCAGCGCTCAGTCAACACCTTAGCCAAGCAAGGAGAGATCAAGCCATGAAACAGCGCGTTCTTATTACGGGTGGAGCCCATGGCATTGGCAAGGCAAGCGCGCAACGCTGCATCGCTGAAGGCTATGAAGTGCTGATCATCGACCAAACGGGTGACGGGATTCGGGCCGATTTATGCTGCCCCGATCAAACAGCCGA
>VGHV01000299.1 GCA_016868095.1 Betaproteobacteria bacterium | reverse complement strand
CTTTACCACAGCGTTGAAATTTCAAAGTTTGTCAACGTGCTTATGCTCGATGGCAAGAAAGCTGTCGCTGAACGCATGCTTTACGGCGCGCTCACGCAAATCAAGACGAAGTCAGGTCGGGATCCCATCGAGGTTTTCGGGCAGGCGCTCCAAAACACCAAACCGATCGTCGAAGTCAAGAGCCGCCGTGTGGGTGGTGCAAACTACCAGGTTCCCATCGAGGTCCGTCCCGTTCGGCGCACCGCGCTTGCCATGCGTTGGCTGCGCGAGGCGGCCAAAAAGCGTGGTGAAAAGTCGATGGGTTTGCGTCTTGCCAACGAACTACTTGAGGCAGCTGAGAACCGCGGTGGCGCGGTCAAAAAGCGCGACGAAGTGCATCGTATGGCTGAAGCGAATAAGGCTTTCTCGCACTTCCGCTTCTAGGCCCAGCCTAAGAACCTGAGCGTATGCCAGCTCGGGTTCGACGGTTGACGGATTGTCATCTGTTTGGGCGATGCTTTAGCGAGCTTGTTGTTTTTAAGGGCTCGAGAGCTCCGGCAAGCGAAGTTGCAAACCCATTTCAAGCATATTGAATCCAGGACACTATCATGGCTCGCAAGACTCCTATCGATCGCTATCGAAACATCGGTATATCGGCTCACATCGACGCTGGTAAAACGACGACAACTGAGCGCATCCTTTTTTATACCGGTGTAAACCACAAAATCGGTGAGGTCCACGATGGCGCAGCCACGATGGACTGGATGGAACAAGAACAAGAGCGTGGCATCACTATTACCTCAGCAGCGACGACCTGCTTTTGGAAAGGGATGGCAAGCAATTACCCCGAGCACCGTATCAACATCATCGACACACCGGGGCACGTCGACTTCACGATCGAAGTCGAGCGCTCGATGCGTGTGTTAGATGGCGCCTGCATGGTTTACTGCGCCGTAGGTGGCGTACAGCCTCAGTCGGAAACTGTCTGGCGTCAGGCCAATAAGTACGGCGTACCCCGCCTCGCTTTTGTCAACAAGATGGATCGAACGGGCGCAAATTTCTTCAAAGTCCATGACCAAATGCGCCTTAGACTGCGGGCTAATCCGATCCCCGTGCAGGTTCCCATTGGTGCTGAGGAGAACTTCAAGGGCGTTATCGACCTGCTGAAGATGAAAGCGATTGTTTGGGATGACGCCGCTCAGGGCACAAAGTTTAGCTATGAGGACATTCCAGCTGATCTTGAAGACGTCGCCAATGAGTGGCGCGAGAAGATGGTTGAGGCGGCGGCTGAGGCCAACGAAGACATGATGAACAAGTATCTCGAAGAGGGCGACCTCAGCGAGGAGGAAATTCGCAAGTCTTTGCGCCAGCGCACGATCGCGGGCGAAATTGTGCCCATGCTCTGTGGCAGCGCCTTCAAGAACAAGGGCGTGCAAGCGATGCTTGATGCGGTGATCGACTTTTTGCCTTCACCCGTCGATATTCCGCCTGTTAAGGGTACCGATGATGATGAGAAGGAAATTCTTCGTAAAGCCGATGACGGTGAGAAGTTTTCTGCGCTTGCCTTTAAGCTGATGACCGATCCATTTGTGGGTCAGCTGACTTTCATTAGGGTTTATTCAGGCGTGCTCAACTCAGGCGATACCGTCCTTAATTCAATTAAGGGTAAGAAAGAACGGATCGGCCGTATTTTGCAAATGCACGCCAACAACCGCGACGAAATCAAGGAAGTGCGTGCGGGCGACATCGCTGCTGCAGTGGGATTAAAAGAGGTAACAACCGGCGAAACGCTTTGCGACCCCGACGCGCCAGTCATTCTTGAGCGTATGGAATTCCCCGAGCCTGTGATTTCTCAAGCCGTTGAACCCAAGACCAAGGCCGATCAGGAAAAAATGGGCATTGCGCTTTCGCGGCTTGCTCAAGAGGATCCTTCGTTCCGAGTTAGAACCGATGAAGAATCGGGGCAGACGATTATCTCAGGCATGGGTGAGTTACACCTAGAGATTATTGTTGACAGGATGAAGCGAGAATTTGGGGTTGAGGCTTCGGTTGGTAAACCTCAGGTAGCCTACCGCGAAACAATTCGCAAGGTGGTTGATGAAGTTGAAGGTAAGTTCATCAAGCAGTCAGGCGGACGCGGTCAGTATGGCCATGTGGTGCTGAAAGTAGAACCTTTACCGCCCGGCGGCGAAGGTTTTGAGTTCATCGACGCAATCAAAGGTGGCGTGGTGCCGCGCGAGTATATTCCGGCGGTTGAAAAGGGCCTTCTTGATACGCTGCCGGCAGGAATTCTTGCGGGCTATCCCGTGGTTGATGTCAAGGTCACGCTGTTCTTTGGGTCATACCACGATGTGGACTCCAATGAAAACGCTTTCCGCCAGGCTGCCTCGATTGCCTTTAAAGACGGGATGCGTAAAGCTTCACCGGTTTTGCTTGAGCCGATGATGTCTGTTGAAGTCGAAACACCAGAAGACTACGCGGGTACGGTGATGGGTGATCTATCCTCGCGCAGAGGCATGGTTCAGGGGATGGAGGATATGGCTGGTGGCGGTAAGGCGACGTGCCGAAGTGCCCCTGGCAGAAATGTTCGGCTACTCAACGACCTTGCGCTCCCTAACGCAGGGCCGTGCAACTTATTCGATGGAATTCAAGCAATATGCCGAGGCCCCCAAAAATGTGGCTGAAGCGGTGATCTCAGCGCGTACGAAGTAATGCTGGCGTCGTACTTTTTTTAAATTATCTCAACGATCTGGTTATTGGAGCATAAGCATGGCGAAAGGCAAGTTTGAGCGGACCAAGCCGCATGTGAATGTGGGGACGATTGGTCACGTGGATCATGGCAAGACGACGTTGACGGCGGCGATCACGACGGTGCTGTCGACGAAGTTTGGAGGGGAGGCGAAGGCCTACGACCAGATTGATGCGGCGCCTGAGGAGAAGGCGAGGGGCATCACGATTAACACGGCGCACGTGGAGTATGAGACCAAGGCGAGGCACTATGCGCATGTGGACTGTCCTGGGCATGCTGACTATGTGAAGAACATGATCACGGGCGCGGCGCAGATGGACGGGGCGATCTTGGTGGTGTCGGCGGCCGATGGGCCGATGCCGCAAACGCGCGAGCATATTTTGTTGGCGCGCCAGGTTGGTGTGCCGTACATCATTGTGTTTATGAACAAGTGCGACATGGTTGATGATGCGGAGTTGCTGGAGTTGGTGGAGATGGAGGTGAGGGAGTTGTTGGTGAAGTATGACTTCCCTGGCGATGACACGCCGATTGTGAAGGGGTCGGCGAAGCTGGCCTTGGAGGGCGATAAGGGGGAGTTGGGCGAGGTGGCGATTTTGGCATTGGCCGATGCGCTCGATAGCTACATCCCTGAGCCCCAGCGGGCGATTGATGGTGCGTTTTTGATGCCGATTGAGGATGTGTTTTCGATATCGGGGCGTGGGACGGTGGTGACGGGCCGGGTGGAGCGTGGGATTGTGAAGGTGGGCGAGGAGGTGGAGATTGTGGGCTTGAAGGCCACGGTCAAGACGATCGTCACTGGGGTGGAGATGTTCCGCAAGTTGCTCGATCAGGGTCAGGCTGGGGATAACGTTGGGGTGTTGTTGAGGGGCACCAAGCGGGAGGATGTGGAGCGGGGTCAGGTGTTGGCCAAGCCCGGGTCGATCAAGCCGCACACGAAGTTTGAGTGTGAGGTGTATGTGTTGAGCAAGGAAGAGGGTGGAAGGCATACGCCGTTTTTCAACAATTACAGGCCGCAGTTTTATTTTCGGACGACGGATGTGACGGGTGCGGTGACCTTGCCCGAGGGCACGGAGATGGTGATGCCTGGGGACAATGTGAAGATGACGGTGGCCTTGATTGCGCCGATTGCGATGGAGCAGGGGTTGCGCTTTGCGATTCGTGAGGGTGGTCGCACCGTCGGTGCCGGCGTCGTCGCTAAAATCCTCGACTGATCGGT
>VGHV01000298.1 GCA_016868095.1 Betaproteobacteria bacterium | reverse complement strand
GGCTTTCAGTACGGATTTACCTTCGACGAAGACATGGCCGAAGACGATACACGTATGGAGAAAAACGGCGTTTCTTTGCTTATTGATGCGATGAGTTATCAATACCTGGTTGGCGCTGAAATCGACTACAAGGACGGCCTCGAAGGCGCGCAATTCGTGATCAAAAACCCTAACGCAAGCACGACTTGCGGTTGTGGTTCATCCTTTTCCGTTTGAACTAGCTCGCGGGCCACAAGGCGCCTAGCAACTTTGCGCGTCTTGCACCAGTCACCGTCGGTAGGCTTGCCGTCCGTCGGTTAAGAAAACAATAACCAAACCAGGCAAAAGCACAAGCTTCAACCTGTTGAGGATCGATGTGTAATTCGCTGGTGCTAGCAACGGGTACCGCGACTAAAGAGGCGAGCACCTCCAGAAGCAGTGCATTTCTTGCGCCTAAAAGCACAAGCTTCAACCTGTTGAGGATCGATGTGTAATTCGCTGGTGCTAGCAACGGATACCGCAACTAAAGAGGCGAGCACCTCCAGAAGCAGTGCATTTCTTGCGCCTCCGCCACAGATCCAAACTTTACGGGCGCCCGAATCTTTGCAGGCCCTTGCGATACTCCAAGCGGTCAACTCAAGAAGGCTACGCTGCACGTCAACCGCCGCTACCGATTGGTGGATTGTTTGCAGTTTGTCCTCGACCCATGAATCATGAAACCAGTCCCGCCCGGTACTCTTCGGCGCAGCCTTGGCAAAGTAGGTATCGGCTTTAAGCGCATCGAAAAGCTCAGGGTGGACATTGCCCTGACGCGCCCAGCGACCATCCTCGTCAAATGGCATGCCAAGTGATTTGTTAATCCAGCCGTCCATGAGCAAATTGCCAGGCCCGGTGTCATAGCCACGAGTGGGCTCTCCGGGTATCAAAAGACTGATATTTGCAAAGCCGCCTACATTAACAACTGCGACGGGCTCATCTGCGGCAAACACGGCCTGATGAAAAGCCGGCACAAGCGGCGCTCCTTCGCCACCACAGGCAATATCAGCGGATCGGAAATCTCCAATGACATCGACCGCAATGTTTTCAGCGAGATAAGCCCCTGCGAGCAATTGCACGGTGTAGCCAAGCTTTGGTTGATGACGCACCGTCTGACCATGGATCGCTACCGCACGTAAGCTTGATCGGTAGCGCTGCTGGCGATCAATTAGCCGACAAACGACTTGAGCCGTTTCATCTGCGTGCTGAATCGCTACGAGCTGTGATAGATGAAGGTCGCTGAACGAAGGACTTTGGAGCTTGAAAAGACTGGCTCTGAGCGCCTGAGACATGGGTGACGATTCAAAATCAACCACGACAGGTTGTCCCGAGTCGCTAAAGTCGACCCAAGCAGCATCAATCGCATCAAAACTGGTGCCCGACATCACACCAATGATGGCGAAGTTACTGCGTTGGGACACCTACTCGAAACGCGCTAGCGCAGTAGCTGGCGCTTCGTTAAGCTGAGCCTTGACCTGGCTTGTGTAGGAAGCGAAACGTTCCTTGTGAGCACTTGGTACGGGAATACCTCCACTTTGGAAGGCTGTTGTCATCGGGTCAACTGGTTCACCCTTAACGCGAAACTCATAGTGAAGATGCGGTCCGGTAGCCCAACCGGTGGCACCGACTTCACCAATTGATTCGCCTTGCTGGATTGACTGCCCAACGCGCAGCCCTTCCGCAAAGCTGCTTAGGTGGGCATAGACGGTTTCGCTTTTATCGCGATGCCGCAAGACCACCATATTGCCGTAGCCGCCATTTCTGCCTACAAAGCTAACAACGCCATCACCTGCGGCGCGGACCCGGGTGCCATGAGGGGCTGAGAAATCGACGCCGCGGTGCGCTCTCCACTGCTGAAAAATCGGGTGTAAACGCGCTCCGCTAAAGCCCGAGGAGACACGACTAAATTCAACCGGATTTCTTAAGAAGGCTTTCTTAAGACTTTGGCCTTTTGCATCGTAGTAAGAACCGCCCTCGGCGCCGTCGCCATCGGGATCAAACCAAAAAGCCTCAAGACGCCGGCCAGCGTTGAAAAACTCAATGCCAAGCACCCGACCTGGCGTGGGCGTATCTAGACCGCCGGGCTCACGAAGCGTTTCATACATGACCCTCAGTCGGTCACCCTTTCGCAAATCACGATGAAAGTCGATATCGCCGCCGAAAATATCGGCAATTCTTGACGCAACTGCCTCGGGGATACCCACCTGGTCGGTTGCAGCAAATAGCGAGCTCTGAATTTCTGCTGCTCGCGTCTCAACGCCTTTATCGAGTGCGACAAGTTCTTCGCGTACATCGAAAGCATCGCCATCACGGACTATGACAACACGCTTGGGTGAACGTACCGAGCTCTCATCGATGCCGCCAGTTCGCAACACAAAGCGTTGGATCTTGCCGTAGCCGTCAACTTCTGCCATGGCAAGTCGTCCGGGAAGCAACTGGAAAGACTTGCGAGCCACAGCATCTCGTTTTACGAATTCAATCAGGTCTCGGTCGATCAAATCCATGCGCGCGAGCAAGGACGCCATGGATTCGCCACGCCGAATGCTTTCCACCTTGACGAGTGTTTCTTGGAAGTCAAAGACCGTCGACGCCGCTACAAGGGATTCCGCGAGCATTTGCGGCGGTGGTAGCGCTTCCTCAGAAAAAGGTGCCGTGGCGAAGGCAGTCACAGCCAGGAGCGATGCAGCGCTACCAGCGGCAAGTTGCTTGCGGCGAGCACGCGCCCACATTTCAAGGCCGAACAAATGCAAAGGCAGGCGTTCGAATTGTTGTTGAATCGGACGCGAAATAGGCTGGACAGCGGCCGCTAGTTGCAGGCTTCGCTGAGCAATCATGTCCACAGAGCGCTCAAAGGCCGGTTTGCTAAGTTCGCCAAGCCAACTGCTAAGTTGATGGCGTATCAGGCAACAGGCGACCGCAAACCGATCCCTAAGCGCACCAACCTTGAGGCTACGACGTCTTAGTGGTTCGGGCGCGCGGTGATCTTGAATCCGATGAACGGCTGTGGGAATCTTTGCATGGCCATAATGAGGCTTTGCGACAGCGACGTGAACGGCGGAGAACTGCGGAAGTGGCTCTAGATGCTTTGACATGGTCGTGGTTTCGGCTTGCTTCAACTTTGCCGGAAACGTCTCTGTGGCAGCCGAAACCCTCTCGGCCGTTGCCAAACTGGCTTCGATCGCAGATGTCGCAGATAAAAGATTAATAATCACCTCGGAAGGCGTGACCCTACCCGAGCGCTGTGCTTTGACCTTTCGCTCGATCCGCTTCTTTCTGCGTTGCGCCGCACTTGCCATGCGTGTTTTGCTCCCCACAAGGATAAAATGATCGACAAGAGCCTGCCGTCCACGCAGTGTCGAATTTTGTATTGTAATAAAGCCATTAAGTTTAGGTCAATTGCCCATGAGTTCCAGCGCTTCGTCGAAGGTTCCGAATCATCAAAGCCCCTCAGCAGGGACCGCAGATATGCCCCCTGCGTCGCGCCAAGTTGGCAAGGAAGCAAGGCCTAAGGCGCTTGATGACTCGCTCAAACCTTATCCGATTACCGCTGCAGTTGAGTCAGCCATGGCAGTGGCCAAGCGTGGGGCCGACGAGCTATTGGTTGAAGCTGACTTTCTCCAAAAGCTCGCGCGATCAGAGGCGACGGGGCAAGCTTTAAGGATAAAGCTGGGACTTGACCCAACGGCCCCAGACCTGCACCTTGGACACACGGTCGTGCTCAACAAGATGCGGCAATTGCAGGATCTGGGTCACACGGTGATTTTCTTGATCGGTGATTTCACCGCGATGATTGGTGACCCCTCAGGGCGCAATGCGACAAGGCCACCGCTTACGCGCGAGCAAATTGAGGCCAACGCCAAGACTTATTTCGAGCAAGCCTCGCTTGTGCTCGACGCACAAAAAACCGAGATTCGCTACAACTCCGAGTGGTCAGA
>VGHV01000297.1 GCA_016868095.1 Betaproteobacteria bacterium | reverse complement strand
ATTGCAATTCGCGCCGCAATTTCCAGCGATGTCCCATGTTCGTGGAGCCTTTGGTTTTACTGAAAATGCCCTCTTTGTGAATGGGGCGCAGGCCCAATTTCTAGGAGGGCTTGTTGCGATCGATGGAAAGACCGATGATCAAGCGGTCTTACGTTTGCAAGCCAAGGGCAGGGCAAGTGCTCAGGGACTGCAAAGCCTTGTGGACCATGCGGTGATGAAGGGCTTGGAGGGTTATCTCGACTACCAGGCCGCCATCAGTTTGGAAGGGCAGGGTATGGACTTGCGGCTTGAGTCCGATGGGCTCGGTTTGCAGAGCCGACTTCCTTCGCCGCTTGCCAAATCGGCAAAAGAAGCCTGGCCGATACGGGTCGAGATGGTGCCAGGGCAGCGTTTCGGTGGTGATATCGCGCTCCAAGGTATACGCCGTGACGATCAAATACGGATCCGTTTGCGCGAAGACGCTGAGGTGTGGCTCGGGCGTGAGCGGGCAAAGCCTCAAGACCCGATGCGAGTTGCCTCAGGCGTCATCGCCATTAACAGCGAAGCGCTTTTACCTTCACGTGGATTAGCGATTAGTGCGAATCTGGAGCACTTGGAAGTCGATCCCTGGATGACGCTGATGCAAGGCGACGGCAAGGCGCCGTCTGGAACCTTGGTGCCTGAGCGGCTCGCCATCTCAGCCAAACATTTGCGCTATGGCCATCGGGAACTGAGCGATGCGGTGCTCGGTGCGAGTTTTGATCGAGGCCATTGGCGCTTGAATGTCGAGTCGCGCGAGTTGGCAGGCTTTGCGTCCTGGCGGGTCGATTCCCAAGACGACCCGGGCGAGCTGCTCGGACGATTTCGCCGCGTTCACTGGCCTCAGCAGGAGCCGGAATTAGCCCAAGGTATTCGCAAGCTTGATCTTGCCCCGCAACGCTTGCCTGCCATGGATATTCAGATTGACAGCCTTCGCATAGGCGAGCGAGATTTCGGGGCAAGCGCGATCAAGGCCAGCAGCCGACGCCGTAAGGGGGCCTGGTTTTGGAGCCTTGATGATATGCAGGTGCAAGTGCAGGGCGCACGCCTGCTCGCCAGCGGCGATTGGAAGGCCAATGCGATGCAACTTGAGATCGATCTGAAAATCGATAACGCCGGGCAGGCGCTCACAAAACTCGGTTTTCCCGACAGCTTTCGTGGGGGCGAGGGACGCCTTGCCGGGCGTTTGGTTTGGCGAGGGCTTCCCTGGGATCCTCATCTGCCCAGTTTGGAAGGCCGTCTGGAGCTTGCCCTAGGGCGGGGGAGATTCTTGCGAACAGAGCCTGGCGTTGCCAAACTGCTCAGCGTGTTTAATCTTCAGTCGCTACCCCGAAGGCTTAGCCTTGACTTCTCAGACATATTTTCAAGTGGCTATAGTTTTGACGGCTTAAGGGCCACCGCAGCAATTAGACAGGGCATCGTCTATACCGATGATTTTTCAATGTTAGGGCTCCAAGCCGTGGTGGGGTTGCGGGGAAGTATTGATCTGAGCCGCGAAACGCAGATCATGGAAGCCCAAGTGGTTCCCAACCTCGATGCAGGCATGGCTGCCGTGGCTTATGGTGCGCTTATCAACCCCTTTGTTGGCTTGGGATCGCTCGTGGCGCAGTATGCTCTTGCTGAGCCGCTTAAGCGTTTGCTGACCTACCGATACGCAATCTCAGGATCATGGGACGAACCGCAGGTGATCGAATTGGGTCGTGAAGGCCTTATCGATTTGCTGCGTCAATCTCCAACAACCACCCAGCCCTTGCAAAAGGATAAGCCAGGATGAATCAATCTTTAACCGACGCCTCGTCGAGCGATACCGGGCATGTTGCCGCTTCTCGATCGAAAGCCGCAGAAGAGGTCCCAGCAGACGATCGGATTGATGTCGCATTGATCCAGATGGTTTCTGCGACTGAGCTCGACCTCAACCTTGTACGGGCTGAAGCCTTGATCAAGGAAGCAGCAGCGCTTGGTGCAGAACTCGTTAGCCTTCCAGAATATTTTTGTCTTCTCGGGCGTCGCGATACCGACAAAGTCTCCTTGCGTGAACCCTGGGGTGAAGGACCGATACAGCAATTTCTTGCCGATGTAGCGACGCGCTACAAGATCTGGCTTGCTGCTGGAACGATTCCTTTGCAATGCCGAGATCCGAGGCGTGTTCGCAACAGTCAGCTGATGATCGATCCTCAGGGCAAGGTCAGGGCCCGATACGACAAAATCCATTTGTTCGGCTTTCAGAAGGGTAGCGAGCGCTTTGACGAATCCGACACCATCGAGCCTGGATCAAGTCCGGTGCTTTGCGATATCGGCCATTGGCGTTTTGGCATGAGCATTTGCTATGACTTACGTTTTCCCGAGCTTTATCGGCGGCTTGCACCTGCCGATGCGCTGCTTGTCCCTTCGGCATTCACCTACACAACGGGCCAAGCCCATTGGGAGATTTTGCTGCGGGCACGCGCCATTGAAAACCAGTGTTATGTGCTCGCAGCAGCCCAGGGCGGTGAGCATCCAAACGGGCGACGTACCTGGGGTCAAAGTATGGTGGTCGACCCCTGGGGTGAAGTGATTGCTCAGGCCACCCAGGGCGAGGCGGTGGTCTTTGCAAGCCT
This sequence comes from Betaproteobacteria bacterium, assembly GCA_016868095.1. GTDB lineage: Bacteria > Pseudomonadota > Gammaproteobacteria > Burkholderiales > Burkholderiaceae_E > UBA3064. The sequence goes on along the minus strand of VGHV01000297.1, from coordinate 1,335 downwards.
GCAACGCGAGCGCATCAAGCAGGTCAGAGGTATGCTACCTGCCTTAGGACATCGCGTGCTTTAATCGATGCCAAAACTCAAAGTCCTCCGTTTTGGACTTTTGGGGCGGTGAAATCTACGAGGCAAACTTATGAATGTTATAGATCCCATGGTGCAAAGGCTTGCGGTTGCGCAAAGCGCTTTGCTGGAGCCTGCAGGCTTGAAGCAGTCCGACCTTGCACGAGCGCTTGGCTGCATGGCAGAGCATCGCGTTGACGATGCGGATCTTTATTTTCAGTACACCCGCAGCGAGGCCTGGAGCCTCGACGAGGGTATTGTTAAATCTGGAAGTTTCTCGATCGATCAAGGCCTTGGCGTGAGGGCAGTCCAGGGTGAAAAGAGTGCGTTTTCTTACTCGGATGGGATTAGCGAATCGATTTTGATGGATGCAGCCCGTGCCACGCGCAGTATTGCCCGTCAGGGTGGCGGACAAGCAAAGCTCAAGCCGAAAATGAAGCGCGCCAAGATCGCGCAGCATTATGGCTTTGCCGATCCGATTGCCGCGATGACGGCCGACGATAAGGTTGCCCTTTTACACAAGATCGAAGCCTACGCTCGCGGGCGCGACTCAAGGATTCGTCAGGTGATGGCTTCGCTTGCAGCGGAGTGGGATGTGATGATGGTGGCCCGGCTCGATGGCACCATGGCGGCCGATGTGCGACCACTCATTCGCTTGTCGGTCAGCGTCATTGTCGAGCAAAAGGGGCGTCGTGAGCAGGGGTATAGCGGCGGGGGCGGTCGCTTTAATTTGGATTATTTCACTGAGGCGCAAGCCTATGCGCATGTCGACAAAGCCGTGGATCAGGCCCTGCTCAATCTTGAGGCAAGGCCTGCGCCAGCAGGGCAGATGACCGTGGTGCTCGGCTCGGGCTGGCCTGGGATTTTGCTCCATGAGGCGGTGGGCCATGGCCTTGAGGGGGACTTCAATCGTAAGGGCTCATCGGTGTTTTCGGGTCGGATCGGCGAGCGCGTTGCAGCAAAAGGCGTCACCGTGGTTGATGACGGTACGATTGCCGACAGGCGTGGTTCGCTCAATATCGACGACGAGGGCGAACAAACCCGTCGGACGGTTTTGATTGAGGACGGCATCTTAAAAGGTTATTTGCAAGACCGGCTTAATGCGCGGCTGATGAAGGTAGCGCCGACCGGCAATGGGCGTCGCGAATCCTTTGCCCATCTCCCAATGCCCAGGATGACCAATACCATCATGCTCAATGGCGATAAGGATCCCGAAGAGATCATCGCATCGATCGATCGCGGTATTTATGCGGTCAATTTTGGTGGCGGCCAGGTGGA
>VGHV01000296.1 GCA_016868095.1 Betaproteobacteria bacterium | reverse complement strand
CGATAGCCCTGGGTCGTAATGTCGTCGAGTAAGGTACCAAGTGCGACGATCAAATCGGCCTGATCAAAGCACTCAATCTGCGACTTAGGATTAGCCAGACCGAGATCACCAGCATAAAGCGGATGCTTATGAGGAAAAAGATCTTGCTGCCTGAAAGCTAGAACGACCGGACATTGATAGCGTTCTGCAAATTCAATCAAGACCTCTCGCCCTCGGTCACGATCGAGATAACCACCAGCCACAATGAGCGGTCGCTTGGCATTGCGCAGCATCTCAGCCAAGCGCCTTGCATCTTCCTGCCTCAATAAGGTTGGCAGTGGCGGACTGGATTGCCAGTAAGGTTGATCGACTTCGGGCTGTTGCATATCTTCAGGAACCACCAACACAACAGGGCCTGGTCGACCGCTTGTTGCAATCCTGATTGCCTTCCAGCATGCAGCGGCGAGTTGAGCTGGATCGGTAACTTCCTCAACCCATTTGGCAATGTCGCCAAACATGACGCGGTAATCGATCTCCTGAAACGCGCGCTTACGCAGATCGGCCTTAGGTATTTGGCCAACAATCATGATGAGGGGGATGGCATCTTGTTCGGCCGTGTGGATGGCAATGGCAGCATGGCTGGCACCAGGACCTCGGCTAACCATAAGCACACCAGGAATCTGCCGCAAGCGTCCGTCAGCGCAAGCCATAAAGCCGGAACCTGCCTCGTGGCGACAGTTCACCACATCGATTTGCGGAAAATCGCTCAGCGCATCAAGCACGCCAAGAAAGCTTTCGCCAGGCACAAGATAGACCCGGTCAACACCGTGATCATTGAGCACCTTAAGCAAGGCATGGGCGGCACTGTTGCCAGCCGATTGATCATGATTCACGATGTCAATGTCCGAGCATGATCCTGATGTTTTGAACGGCAGCACGGCTTGCGCCCTTGCCAAGGTTATCGAACCTTGCCACTAACACAGCCTGCCGATTCGACTCGTTACCAAACACGCGGATTTCCATGCGATTGCTGTGATTGGTTGACAGAGCGTCTATCCGAAAATCTTCGGTGGGGGCAGCAATTTCAATGGCGCTTTCAATGCCCTGTTGCTCAAGCACGGCTTTGTCATAATGCTTCTTATAAACGTTTTCCAAATCGCTAAGACTTGGTTTACTTGGTAGTCCGTCGAGATGTAACGGTATAGAAACAAGCATGCCCTGCCTGAAGTTACCGATCGATGGGACAAAAATCGGGGCTCTATAGAGCCCAGCATGCATCATGATTTCCGGTACATGCTTGTGTTTGAGTGCAAGCCCGTATAATTCAAATAGCGGTGCGCGAGACTGTTCATAGGCCTCAATCATGCTTTTGCCACCACCCGAATAGCCCGATACCGAATAAATCGACAAGGGAAAATCAGCAGCAAGCATGCCCGACTTGGTAAGTGGCGCAAGCAAGGCAATCGCACCGCTTGCATGGCAGCCCGGATTACTCACTCGCCGAGCGTCACGGATGGCAGCTGCACGCGAAGGCTCAATTTCAGCAAATCCAAAAACCCAACCCGGCGCCGTCCTGTGCGCGCTCGAAGCGTCGATGATCCTGGCCTGCTGGGTTGCTGGCAAGCTCTCGATCATGCGCACCGATTCGCGCGCGGCATCATCGTGTAGGCACAGCACAACCAAGTCAGCTTCGGCCATCAAAGCCTTCTTAGCGTCGGGATTTTTGCGCTCAGCCGGATCAATTTGCAAGAGCTCAATCTGCGTTTCCTGAGCGAGTAAGTCGCGGATTTGCAAGCCAGTCGTTCCAGCTTCGCCATCAATGAAGACCTTGTCAGCCATAAATTCTCCAAAATTCGGGCGCCCAGCTTGGCTCTAGAACGCCTGTGAAGTATTGTGTCTGCGATTGAATCAAGCATGCTTGATTCTCGTTTCGCTAAAACCATAAATTCTGACACGCAAGGAGGCATTTCAGATGAAAGCAATTCATAAGGGCCGTGAGAGAAGGCAGCGATTGGCAAGCATGGCGCGTTACGCCGCAGGCCTGGGCCTGACTCTCGGTCTTTTATCGCCCTTTGCTGCAAGCGCACAGTCCTATCCCAGCAAGCCCATTAAGATGATATCGCCCTACACTGCAGGTGGCTTGAGCGATACCGTGGCAAGAGGCTTTGCAGAAAAACTATCCGAAGTACTCGGTGTAGCGGTTGTGGTCGAGAATCGGCCTGGCGCTGGAACGACTGTGGCTACAAAATCCGTGATGGCGAGCGCGCCAGACGGGTACACGATTTATTGCGGTACCACCTCACTCGTGATCAACCCTGCCCTCCAAGACAACGCGGGTTATGACTGGAAAACAGCGGTCGCACCGGTGTCGTTGATGATGACCACGCCCTTTGTGCTGCATACCAACCTAAGTATGCCGGTGAAAAGCGCCAGGGAGTTAACCGACCTGATCAAAGCAAACCCCGGCAAGTACTCGTATGGTAGTTCAGGTAATGGCGCGGTTAACCATATGGCCGGCGAATTGTGGAAGTCCAAGGCCGGCTTGCAAATGACACACGTCCCCTACAAAGGCGGCATGCCGGCGGCTACCGACATGATTGGCGGCAATATTCACATGATGTTTTCAGCGGTGCTTGAAGCCAAGCCGATGATCGACGCGGGAAAGACCAAGGCGATCGCAGTGTCGAGTGCGAAACGCATTGATGTGATGCCCCAACTGCCCACCCTCGCTGAGTCATTGGGCATGCCAAGCCTTGTTGCCGAATTCTGGATGGGCCTGTATGTGCCGCCGGCAACACCGCAACCAGTGATCGAGAAGTTAGCAGCAAGTATTCAAAAAATTGCTGCTGATCCGGCCTTTAGGGAGCGCTTTGCCAAGCAGGGCGTGACGGTTCGCAGCTCGTCAACCCAAGAGCTTAAAGACTTCATGGAGCAGGAAGCCCGGCAGTGGACCGACATCATCCGCGCCAACAATATCAAAAGCTAAAACGATGTGCTCACTGGGTCCAAATTAAGCCATCAACGGCAACACAGCCCTCGCCCTCAGCCCCAAGCATCAAGGGGTTGAGATCGAGGGTTAAGATCTGCTGACCCGCAAAGCTTTGGTCCATAGCCGCAGCGACAGCTTGGATTTGCTTGACCCAAGCACTGATATCAAGCGCAGGTTCGCCTCGCACGCCACGCAGCAATGGACCGATTCTTAACTGGCCCAACTTTGTTCGAATGTTGGCCTCATCAAAGGGTGCTAGCAGGACCACGGTATCGGGCATGGCCTCCACGTAAAGGCCCCCATCGCCAGCAATGATGACGGTTCCAAAAACCGGATCACGTCTTGCGCCAATCATCACCTCACGGCGAGCCTTGATTTGCTTGGCAAGTAAAACGCCATCTAAGCTGAGTCCTGCTTTGTCAGCGTTATGAATAATGTCTGCGTACGCAGCCTTAACTGCCTCGGCCGTGTGCACATGGAGTCTTACCAAGCCAAGCTCGGATTTGTGTTGAACCTCAGCACTGCAAGCTTTGAGCACGAGCTTCAAGTCTGGCGTTTGCGAGGTGAATCGCTCAAAGCACTCGAGCGCTTGCTCCAAACTTTGTACCACGACATGATCAACCACGCTAATACCAGCTGAGCTTAACAATGACAGAGAGTCTGCTTCATTGAGGCAGGATGGTGCGGGCAAGTGCTTATCTGCCGTACTTGCACCCTGGCTCTTGGCCTCAGCCTGCCAGGCTAAGGCATGCTGTCTGGCTTGTACGGCTGGCATTTGGCTATTGCGTTGATCGATCAGGGACTGATGCGCCATTAATTGGGATAATGCGTTGACCGCTTGCAACTCCGTATCAAACACGGGTAAGTCCTGAGCACGAAAATAGGCGGCAACACTTGCCTGGGGGGCCGCGATCGCAAGAGGTTTAGCAGTTGACTTGCAAAGCTGTGCGGAGTCGGCTGCCATCGACGCGATGTCATAGCCTTCACCAGCG
>VGHV01000295.1 GCA_016868095.1 Betaproteobacteria bacterium | reverse complement strand
AGGTTTGACCATTCACCGAATAACTTGCAATGCCATCGGGCAAATACAGTCCACGAACAGCTCGTTGCAAAATCTTGATTGCTGCTGTACCGCTGTTTGTATTGGTACCTCCGTCTTCATCGGAAGTATCAAGTCCCATGCCCGCTAAGCTATGATCCTTATAACCGAGCGCCTTGATCGCAGTCACTTTGGCGCTGAGAATATCAACAATCGCTACTGCATTGTTTTCCTGCAAAGTAACGTAGGCGGTTTTCCCATCCTCACTGATCGCAACATACTCAGGCTCGATATCCTGGGCGGCGTTCGCGCCCGGCCCATAAAGCCGCACACCAGCCCTGCGAAGCTCATCTTCCTTGCCAATGAAGGCCTTGAAGTCAGCAGTGGCAACCGTTGGCGTTGCACCGCGATTGACCTTAATGATGCTTACAGAGCCTTCCGGGTCGACCGAATCGGCAAGACCGTAACTGTTAGGCTCACCTTCGTTGGCAACCACAACATACTGCCCATCCGGTGTGAAGGCGAGCATATCGGGTAACGCCCCCACGGTAACTGTGTGTAAGAGTTTAGGATCACTCGCTTGATAAAAGGCAACCTTCCCCGCACTCGTTTTGGGATTGGCTTCTATCGTCAAGGCAACAAGACCCTCATGGACTGCAACGCTGTTTACACCGGCACCCATGCTACTCACGTTGATGGTTGCTACAAGCTTTGGCGACGTGGGTTGAGAAAGATCCAGCACATCGACTGTGCCATTTGCACCGTTAACAACAAAAAGGCGCTTACTTGCCGCATCGAACGCCGTGATCTCGGCAGCACCAAGTACTGATCCCTCAAAGCCACCGATTTTTTCAAGACTGATGCTGCTCGGCGTGGGCTCTTCACTGCTGGTGCAGGCAGCCAGTACCGCGCCTAGTCCGATAGCGAAACTGGCAGCAACTTTTAGCGAGAGGCGATTCAAACCGTAACTCAAGCGCATTAAAGCTCTCCAAAATATTAGGCTAAAGATGACGAAATTTTTACGAACTGACGTGACAAATTGATGTCAGGCTCATCACTATGCTTTCTGTCACGGCATTGTCACGGTCAAGCTTCTATGATTCGCCGCCATGTATGAATGCCTTTTTCTTTGTAGAACTGACCCAGGGCCTCAATGAGTGCGAATGTCGATCTATTGCCTACCGACATGAAGCTTGCCTTCGAGGTCGATTCAGTCAGCAAGCACTTCGCTGGCATGAAGCGCCCTGCCGTCGATTCGGTGTCGCTTCGCTTAAATGAAGGCGAGGTTGTAGCCCTGCTTGGCGCCTCAGGTTCGGGCAAGTCGACCCTTCTACGATTGATATGTGGTCTTGAGCGTTGCGATTCCGATAGCGGCGAAGTTCGCACGCCTCTGGGTGTGCTGCAGGCAAAAGGTGCTTTGTCGCGACAGATTCGCAGGCTTCGTCAACAGTTTGCCGTCATTTTTCAACAATTTAATCTTGTTGGCCGCCTTGACGTGATGACCAATGTGCTGATGGGGCTTGCAGGCAAAAGACCCGCCTTGCCATTGATGGTGGGTCGCTTTAGCCCATCAGATCAAGCGCTGGCACTTGATGCGCTTTCGATGGTGGGTTTGGCAGATCAGGCATTTCAGCGAGCATCGACACTATCAGGCGGCCAACAACAGCGCGCCGCAGTCGCAAGAGCACTGCTTCAAGGCGCCAAAGTGCTCCTTGCTGATGAGCCTGTGGCATCGCTCGATCCAGAGTCCTCCAAGCGAGTAATGGACTCCATGACAAGTCTTTGCCAGGCTCACGGCATGACGCTACTGGTGAGTTTGCACCAGGTGCATATTGCACAAACCTATTGCCCACGAATCATCGCGATGCGAGAGGGTCAAATCCTTCTCGACGCTTCTAGGGACGCTTTTGATGAAGCGTTCTTATTGCAGTTGTACCGACATCAACCCGAGGAGGCCCTATGAATTCAACCCAGCATCTATTCAAGCAACTCAAACGCTTCGGTCTTGCCATGGCGCTTGGCGTAGCCGCCGTGGCGAACAACGCCGGTCTCGCCCTCGCCCAGGAAATCAACTTTGGCATTATCGCAACCGATTCTGCCAATGTTCAGCGTGAGCGCTGGGAGCCATTTTTTGCCGATATGGCCAAGAAGACTGGCTTGACGATCAAGTCCTTTTACGCGCCCGACTATGCCGGTGTGATCGAAGCCATGCGCTTTAACAAAGTGCAGGTCGCCTGGTACGGCAACAAAGCTGCGATGGAAGCCGTGGATCGATCAAACGCTGAGGTTTTCGCGCAGGTCATGTTCGCCGATGGCAGCTTTGGCTACCATGCGCTCTTATTGACCCATGTGGATTCACCCTACAAAACCCTTGATGACGTTTATAACAATGCCAAACAAATTAACTTTGGTATCGGTGATCCGAATTCAACCTCGGGCTTTTTAGTACCCACGTATTATCTTTTCGCACAACGTAACCTCGAAGCTAGAAACATCTTCAAGACGGTTCGTAACGCGAACCACGGTGCAAACATGCAGGCTGTTCTTGCCAAGCAAGTCGACGTTGCAGCGAATAACACTGAGACCTATGAACAACTCGAGCGTACCAAGCCTGAGCTGGTCAAACAGTTGCGCATCCTTTGGAAGAGCCCATTGATTCCCAGCGATCCATTTGTGTGGCGCAAGGATCTTGATCCTGCCGTCAAAGAAAAGATTAAGAAGTTTGTTCTGAATTACGCTAAGTCCGACCCTCAAGAAAAGGCGATTCTTGGAAAGATTTATAACTATGGCGGCTTTCGTGAATCTTCCAACGCGCAACTGATTCCTATCCGTCAGCTCGAGCTCTTTAAGGACCGAACCAAAATCGCAGGTGACGCTTCAATGAGCGCCGATCAAAAAAGCAAAGCGCTTGCGGAGATCGATGCAAAATTGGCAGCACTTAAGTGATTGGCTTAAGTCATCGAATCGATCTGAAAGCCTGTGGGTTTTAAGCGGTGATTCCAAAGCAGGCCTCTGCTGCCTCACTTGAACGGATCAGGCAACATGAGGCCATGTTGCGCCGCGGCCCACTTTACTACTTGGGCTGGGCCGTGGTGCTAGCAGTTTTCGCGCACGCTTGGAAGGGTGCTGAAATCAGACCCGGTGATTTGGTGCGCGACGCTGGAAACATGAAAGTCTTTCTCGAAGACTTTTTCCCTCCGGATTTTCGTGACTGGAAGCTTTACGCGAGAGAGATGCTAGTCACCATGCAAATCGCACTTTGGGGTACTGTGACGGCGATTGTGCTCGCAGTGCCACTTGGTTTGCTTTGCGCCGAGAACATGGTTCCGCCTTGGGTGTATCACCCTATTCGGCGGTTAATGGATGCATTTCGTGCCATCAACGAAATGGTGTTTGCAATGCTATTTATTGTAGCGGTTGGATTAGGACCGTTTGCAGGCGTACTTGCGCTATTGGTTCACACCACAGGCTCATTAGCCAAGCTCTTTTCAGAAGCAGTTGAAGCAATCGATCCTAGACCTGTTGAAGGCATTCGAGCAACTGGCGCACATCCGATTGTTCAAGTGGTTTACGGAGTGATACCTCAGGTATTACCACTTTGGGTGTCCTTTGCACTTTACCGCTTTGAGTCTAATGTCCGTTCAGCCTCGGTGGTTGGGATGGTTGGAGCGGGCGGGATCGGTGTTGTGGTCTATGAGGTGATTCGAGGCTTTCAATATGCTCAGACATGCGCCGTACTCATTATCATTGTGGTTTCTGTATCGATTATTGACTTGATATCGTCCTGGTTGCGCGCCAAAGTCATTTGAGAGGCTCGTCATGCAAACCCAAGACCTTGCTGTCAAGCTAAGCCCTGGGGTTTCTAGACATCTTGCCAGCTGGCTAGCTGAGCATCGTTTTCCGATCGAGCGTTGTTGGTTACTGCTTTACCCGCAGGCGGTCGACAATGGCCTGGCGGAAAGCCTTCGCTTGCAATTGCTCGATGC
>VGHV01000294.1 GCA_016868095.1 Betaproteobacteria bacterium | reverse complement strand
ATCACCATGTCCCCAAGGGCTATGTTTACTTCGCCATGGCTTTCTCCCTCACGGTGGAATTGCTCAATATTCGACTACGAAAACGAGGTACCCCAGCCAATCTTCATGGCAGCCGGATTCCGGGGGATGAGTAAAGGAGCAGCAAGGCAGTCTAAAAGCAGTACAAATTTGCGGCTAAGTCCGCACTGCATTAGGATTGCTATTGTGATGCAAATTAATGACGACATTAATCCTGACGAAGACGAGCGCCAATCGCTCATCGTCATCCTCGAGCCCTTTACCCACGGCGCCTTTTTCGAGCAGTTCCTCACTCGGGTTCAGCGTGTCAACCTCACTTATGACGCTGACGTACAAAGCCTGACCGAAGAAAATCTGTCGCAACTGCGACAAGCAATGCAAGGTGCTATCGAAGGGGATCATCTGGTATGCCTACTATTGAGGTATCCAAACAAAGTCTTGATTCCCTACGGCTCGGATCTGTTCCCTGCAGACGATCTCGATAGCATTGTTAACAGTGCACACAACTGCCTGGACATGATTCGCGACGTTAATGAAGGCGAACTGATTTATCGGCACGTCCACTACACCTTCAACAAACTTGTCGCCTTTTCAATCGGATGTGTTTGCAATGTGAGACTCCTGGAAGAACAACTTGCTCGCGCACAGGCACAATTGATCAAAAGTTAAGCTTTAGCACTAGTCAAGCCAGCTTGCTCAGAGGGGATACGATCCTTATGGATATCAAAGTCACAACGATTCAACATGCAGCCGATGGCATTAGCGATTTTAGTGAAGCCGGCTTTGCTCGATTTGGCGAACAAGCAAAGCATCTTGGCTTTGATGAAGTACTAAAGCGGCGCTGGGATCCAGGTGTTTTTCTCGATACCCATACCCATTCATTTGCGGTTCAAGCCCTTGTCGTTGAGGGCAGTATGTGGCTTGACTTAAATGGCAAGTCTCAGGAGCTTGGACCTGGAAGTCGCTTTGAAGTCGACCACGAGCTTCCACACGCTGAACGTTACGGGCCAGACGGTGCCGTGTTTTGGGTAGCGCGCCGCAATCGACATCCTTAATCAGGCGCCCAGGACCCATAACAACTCGCCCGCTATGCGCTGCCAACGCCGATTCGAAAAACCACCTGGACTTGCTGATGCACGATGCCCGTAGTAGTGATCCAACCAGAGTGGGCTGGATGAATGCTTATCCGCCGCCCGTTGAGAAAAGGATCTTAGTCAGCGACGCGAGTGCTTACCGTTTCCCGCAAATTCGTTGGTCCTTTTCCCACTATCAAGAACTCTATCCCACAAGGCCGATCGACCGAGGGATAGGCCCGATACGGCCCATCGATCTCAACTTAAGAGATGATTTGGATGCGATCTCCTTCACACCAACGGGCTCAAACGAGCCCATGCGATGGGAGCAATCGCTCGATAAGAATTTCACGGATGGCATCGTCGTGCTTCATCGCGGAAAGCGTATCTATGAGAGATATTTCGGTGCACTAAGGGATCGAGGGCATCACTTGTGTGCCTCAGTGACCAAGTCTTTTGTGGGTACCTTAGCTGCCTGGCTCATCGACGAGGGGCGACTCGACCCAAAGGCGCCAGTCATTGAATGGGTTCCCGAGCTGGCGCAAAGCGGATTTGCCCACGCGAGCGTCGAGCAAGTCTTGCATATGACCACGGCAATTCGTTATGACGAAACCTATGCAAATCCTGAAGCAGATATTTGGAAGCACTTAAAAGCAGGCGGTGTATTTCCTCGCTCAGCAAGCGATCAAGGACCAGGGAGCTTTAGTGACTACCTGCTAACCGTGGTTCAATCTGGCAGTCATGGTGAGCAATTCGCCTATCGCACACCTAATACGGATGTTTTGGGCTGGATACTCAAACGTGTTGCGAATCAATCCTTGAGCGATATGATTTCGGAACGCATTTGGCAGCCCATGGGCGCAGAACGAGATGCGGCCATGCAAATCGATACCTTAGGATTTGAATTTGCTGGCGGTGGCCTGCTCGCAGTTTTGCGTGACCTTGCTCGGTTTGGTGAAATCATGCGCATGGAAGGCAAACAGGCAAATCAGCAAATCATTCCGAAATCAGTCGTCCACTCGATTTGTCAGGGCGGTGACCAGGCAAAGTTTAAGCCCGCTGGCTACTCAGGTTTGCCAGGATGGAGCTACGGCTACATGTGGTGGCACGCCCATGATGATCATCAAGTCTTCACCGCGCGGGGCGTACATGGCCAAACCATTTATATCGATCCAAAAGCCGAAATGGTCATAGCGCGTTTTGCGAGTCACCCGATTGCAGCCAATGCGCAAATCGATCCGCATTCGCTACCCGCCTATCGTGCTCTTGCTAAGCACTTGCTTCGCGAGGGTTAATAGCGATGTCAGGCCTGCTTTTTAGATCAATCGTCGAAAAACTTCGATTACCTATTATTCAAGCGCCGATGGCTGGCGGCCCCTGCAGTGTTGAATTCGTTGGGAGTGTTCTAAAAGAAGGGTTGATTGGAAGCTTTGGCTTTGCATACAGCAAACCTGAGACTATCTGTGATGAGTTGAGCAAGGTACGCAGCATTCGCAAGGGTCCAGTCAATGCTAATTTCTTTATTTTCCACCCACTTGAAGCCCCCGCAGCAGCCGACCTCCAGGAAGCGGTTCTTGCTTTGCAAAGACTCGCTTGTTTGGAGCAATCAGCCGAAAACGAGCATCACGGGCAAACACTTTTTGAAGAAACAGAGCAAACGAATTTTGAAGATGCTGCAAAAGCGTTTTTTGAAGAGTCTGCCAAAAAGCTCTTAGCGCCGCCCTTTTTTCCTTCGCTCGAGGCCCAGCTTGATGCGCTGTGGTCGTCACCGCCTGATCTATTAAGTTTTCACTTCGGCTTACCACCGAGTTGGGTGTTGAAAAAAGCGCAACAAATACAAACCCCTGTTCTGGTTACAGCGAGTTCAGTCGATGAAGCTTTGGCGATCGACCAAAGCGGAGCGTCGGCCATCATTGCTCAGGGTATCGAAGCCGGAGGGCATCGAGGTTATTTTGACACGGCGCGATTAAATGATCCGCTACATGGTTTGCCAACGCTCGATCTGGTTGAAGCGATTGCCAAACATGTCAAATTGCCAGTAATCGCTGCAGGCGGGATTATGCAAGGGGGGGCCATTCGCGAGGCGCTTCGTCGAGGTGCTTGCGCGGTTCAAATGGGTACCGCCTTTCTTGCTTGCCATGAAAGCGGGGCAAGCAAGGAACACAAGCAACTACTCACCCAGGAGCCTCACCGTGGAACCGTCTTCACCAAGGCGTTTTCCGGACGCTACGCGCGAGGTCTAAGCAATCGATTTACCGAGGCTATGAAAAACAAACCCGTACTCCCCTTTCCTCAGCAAAACAGCCTAACAGGGGCGCTGCGTCACCGCAGCACCCAAATCGGCAATCCAGAGTATCAAAGTTTGTGGGCGGGTACAGGCTACCCCTATTGCCGCGCAGAGTCAGTTAAAGACCTTGTTGATCGCCTAGAAGCCGGCTACCACGCTGCTTAAAAGCGTGCTCGCTAAGCGAGAGTGATCGCTCAGCGAGCTAGCGCACTAGGCTGCCTTTCGAAGTTCAAGTGAGTGATTCCTAGGCTTCGACGCTTCGTTTGTGCCTTCGTGGTTCTTATTCGCAAACGATGAATCCCCATGTTGAGGCGTTCTACGAATCAGATCGTCGAATGCGCCTAGCGCTGCTTTCGCACCATCACCTGCTGCGATGATAATTTGCTTAAAAGGGGTTGTGGTCACATCCCCAGCGGCAAAAACTCCCTTAAGACTCGTTTGTCCTTTCGCATCAACGATGATTTCGCCTTGGGCATTCAGCTCCAGCGTGCCTTTAAGCCATTCTGTATTAGGAACTAGACCAATCTGAACGAACAAGTCCTCCAAGGCCAAACGGTGTTCAGTACCATCGCGCTGATCTATGTAAGTCAAGGCGGAAACAACAG
>VGHV01000293.1 GCA_016868095.1 Betaproteobacteria bacterium | reverse complement strand
GCGCGCGGCGAAAAGGCAAGGCTTTGGCGACGGGTTTTGAATCAGATTCAAATGATCTGGTACGAACACTCAGTGAATGTCGCACGTGCTGATGCAGGTCTGCAACCGGTAAATGCGCTTTGGCTTGGTGGAAGCCTTTACCCAGGTTCGCGCACGGTCAAGCGTCGCTTTAACTATCATACGCAAGAAGACTACATGAAGGGATTAGAACGTTATACTCATTCAGAAAACAATCAGCAAACCGAAGCATTGTTGTTGATGAAACTCAACGCGACCCAGCTTCGGCCAGAATCCATTGAGCATGGGATCGAGCGTGTTATTGAAGCGATTAAGTCAAGACGCGCAGAAGACTCAATTGAAATCCTATTGTGTTCCGATCACGATTGGGAACACTACCGGGCCTCGCACATACTGCAGCCCGCAAAACCTGGATTGATCCATCAGTTGCGCCGATGGTTGGCTCGTTGATGAATAATCGCTACGGATTGACAAAGGGTGGACAACGCCCATGATGCGAGCTCGTCATGTTGACCGAAAGCTTGAGCAATCCCTACTTGATCATGGCTTGAACCCTGTATTAGCTCGCGTTTATGCAGCTCGCGAACTTCAAACCATCACCGATATAAGGCCTGGGCTCGAGGACTTATTGCGTCCGGACAAAATGGCCGGTATCGAGCAGGCGGTCGATCTATTATTTAACGCAATTCATCAACAGGCCAAGCTACTTGTGGTTGCAGACTATGACTGTGATGGAGCAAGCGCTTGCGCGGTCGCCATCCGAGGATTACGGATGATGGGCGCAAAGGTCGACTACCTCGTCCCAAATCGGAGCGTGCATGGCTATGGACTAACGCCCGAGATCGTATTGCTTGCCATGCATCACCCGCGCCTTGGCAAGCCCGATCTGATTATCACAGTCGATAACGGTATAGCGTCACACGAGGGCATTGATGTAGCGGCAGCCAGCGGGATACCCGTGCTGGTCACCGACCACCATCTTCCAGCGCAAACACTGCCTGCAGCAAAAGCCATCGTAAATCCCAACCAACGCGACTGCCCTTTTCCAAGCAAGCACCTCGCTGGCGTAGGTGTTATGTTTTATGTACTACTTGCCCTAAGGCGACGCTTCCGCGAACGAGCAGCATCGCACCCTGCGGCAAGCGCAGCGCTACAGCAACTCCTTGATCTTGTTGCTCTTGGTACCGTGGCCGACCTGGTCAAGCTTGATCGAAACAATCGTGCTTTGGTGGATGCCGGTCTGCAACGAATTCGGCAGGGGAAAGCCCAGCCTGGCATTCGGGCTTTAATGAGCGTGGCTGGGCGCCATGCGCCACATGTTGAAGTCGCAGATCTTGGCTTTGCGATAGGGCCTCGCATCAATGCATCGGGTCGCCTCAAAGATATAAGCCTTGGTATTGAATGCTTATTGTGCGAGGACTTTGAAGCCGCAGAGCGCCTCGCTCGAGAACTCGACGCCATCAACCGTGAGCGACAGAGCATGCAGGCCGATATGCAGCAACAAGCCCTCGATGCACTTCCCAAGCAGCACTTTGCTGGACCGAGCATCGTCGTCTTTAGTGAAGCCTGGCACGAAGGCATTGTGGGTCTGCTGGCATCAAAGCTAAAGGATCAATTCAATAGACCGGTCCTCGCACTTTCACCGTCAGCCGATGGCGAGTTGCTGCGAGGCTCTGGTCGCTCCATCCCCGGATTACATTTGCGCGATGCACTTGACTGGATTAGCAAACAATCACCACAGACCCTTGTTCGCTTCGGCGGACACGCCATGGCCGCAGGGTTTAGCATTCGTCGTGACTCGCTGCCCGATTTGGAAAGGCTCTTTGCCAGCGCCGTCAGTGCAATGACCGATCCGGAGCAGTTGGAGGCCATGATTTGGACCGATGGCCCGCTTGATCCAAGTTGGCTGCGTGAGGACTGGATTCAGAGTATTCATGACGCTATTTGGGGTCAGGGCTTTCCTGCACCCTTGTTTCAAGATCAATTTGAGGTGATCGCCCAACAGTCACTGGCCGATAAGCATCTTAAGCTGCGGCTGCTAAGCGACCAGGGCTTTAAGCTTGACGGCATCGCATTTGGACGACGCGAGCCCTTTAGCACCAAGATTCGAGCAGCCTATCGCTTGCAGATCAATCGCTGGCAGGGCCGACATAGCCTACAGTGCGTCCTCGAGCATGTTGAGGCACTATAATAATGGTCTGATAAAGTGCAAGCATCCTCGCTCACTCGCGGATTGGCAACTTCCCCAACGCTTGAGCACCAACAACCAAGGACCAACGCCGTGAGCATCGAAGCCGAACGCCTAAACGCCCTAGATGCATTGATCAAAGACCTCCGACTAAGAGTCAATGACCTTCGGGGGTATCTTTGACTACGAGGAAAAGAAGAATCGCCTAGAGATCGTCAACGCAGCGCTTGAAGCGCCTGATGTTTGGAACGATCCAGAAAATGCACAGGCTTTAGGCAAGGAGAAGAAGGCACTTGATCATGTAGTGCTTGGCATCGATCAGATCGAACAAGGACTTCGGGATGCTGGCGAACTTTTTGATATGGCGCAAAGCGAGGACGATGTCGAGACCTTCGTTGCTGTCGAACAAGACGTATCGGGTTTGCTCGCAGCCGTCGAGAGCCTTGAGTTTAGGCGAATGTTTGCAAACCCAGCCGATCCCAGCGATTGCTTTTTAGAGATTCAATCGGGCGCTGGCGGTACTGAGGCCCAGGATTGGGCTCAAATGCTCCAACGCCAGTACTTGCGCTACTGCGAGCGTAAAGGTTTTAAGTCAGAACTTCTCGAAGAGACTGAAGGTGATACCGCAGGTATCAAGGGTTGCACGATCAAAGTTTCAGGCGAATACGCCTATGGCTATTTGCGAAGCGAGACAGGAATACACCGCCTGGTCAGAAAGTCACCATTTGATAGCAATAATGGTCGCCACACGTCGTTTGCATCGGTCTATGTCTACCCTGAAGTCGATGATTCAATTCAGATCGATATCAATCCTGCCGATTTGCGGATTGATGTTTTTCGGGCCTCTGGCGCAGGCGGTCAGCATGTCAACAAAACCGAATCTGCTGTTCGCATAACCCATTTGCCGACCAACATTGTGGTTCAGTGTCAAAACGATCGAAGCCAACATCGCAATAAAGACGAGGCGATGAATATGTTGCGTGCAAGGCTGTTTGAACTTGAAATGCGCAAGCGTCGTGCCGAGCAAGACAAGGTGGAGGCTAGCAAGACCGATATTGGCTGGGGCCATCAGATCCGTTCCTATGTTCTAGATCAATCAAGAATCAAGGATTTAAGAACGAACTACGAGACAAGCAATACCAAAGTGGTTTTAGATGGCGATCTCGACGCTTTTATCCAGGCAAGCTTGAAAATGGGTGTTTAAATCATGAACGATCAGCCTCACGATGAGAATCACTTAATCGCCGAGCGACGTGAAAAGCTCACGACACTTCGCAAAGGTACGAAGGCCGCTTTTCCCAATGACGTTCGGCCGCATAATCAGGCTCGCGATCTTTTAGAGCGTTATGATGATCAAACCCGGGAGTCGCTAGAAACTCTGAAGCAACTCGTTTCGATTGCCGGGCGTATGATGCTCAAGCGAGTACAGGGCAAGGCTAGTTTTGCCACGCTACAAGACGCAAGCGGTCGCATTCAGATGTACTTAAATGACGAGGGCGTTGGCGCTGTTGCGCACGAGGCTTTCAAGCATTGGGATATCGGCGATATCGTCTGGGTTGAAGGTGTCTTGTTTAAGACCATGAAAGGCGAACTATCGATTCGGGCTTCATCCTTGCGACTTGTTACGAAATCCCTAAGACCGCTTCCTGACAAATTCCACGGCCTTGCCGACCAGGAAATGCGCTACCGGCAGCGCTATGTTGATCTGATCATGAATCAGGAAAGTCGCGACACTTTTTTAAAGCGCTCGCGCATCACCAATACCTTAAGGCGACTT
>VGHV01000292.1 GCA_016868095.1 Betaproteobacteria bacterium | reverse complement strand
TACCAATCGACTCAATCCATGCAGCAGTGCCCTCATAACCAACGGGTGCAGAGCCAATCACTTGTCGTCCGGCAGCTTCGAATTCGCGCGTGCTCGCGGTATAAAAGGGATGGACGGCAGCTACAGCCGAAGCATCTAGAGCGCTATATAATTCGCGCCATTCACGCGTTGGCACACTCGGGCCGACTGCCAGGCCCATGGGCTCAAGCAAGCGCCCTATACCAACCGGATCTGCAGGAAAGACTTCACCTAAGAGCGTGACCGTGGGGCGAGGGTTTCGTCCTTGAAGCGGGGCAGCGACTGGCCCGCTCTCGGCCTCTGCTCTTGCGTAACGAAGCATGGCTGCAGCCAAGACGTCTTTGGCTTCGGCATGCGTGGGCACGCCAAAGCCCGGCACGTCAATGCCAATGATCCTCACGCCACGAATCGATTTTGGCAGCAACTGAAGCGGTACGCCTGAGGCCGATGGCACACAAAGATTCGTTACAACAATCGTATCGTAGAGGGTAGGATCAGCAAGATCGTCAACTGCCTGCCTTATATCCTCAAAGAGCTTGCCCGTCACCAAGGTCTCAGAATTAAAGGGCACATAGCCCACGCTACGCCTTGCGCCATAGAAATGTGAGGTGAAGGTGAGGCCATAAACACAGCAAGCCGAACCTGAGAGAATCGTTGCCGTACGCCGCATTCTCAAACCCACCCGAAGCGAGCCAAAAGCGGGACACATGCTTTGTGGCTGATCGTGAGGACCACGGGGGTAGTCTTTAGCTAACTGATCTAATTTTTCGTACCGAACGACAGCGGTATGGGGCATGCCAAAGCTCGACTGAACGACAGATTCACCACCTTTGCCTGATGCAGCGTTGACCGCCATACTCGGATCATCAGCGGCTGCAAGCGCAGCCTTTGCAATAGGGATGACGCGGGAACAAGTGCTCATGGTTGCTTCCCTAGGCCTTGTCGTAGACCACTTCAAGCGACTTGCGGGCCACGATCGGGCGCCCCATCATGTCTTCTTGCGAAGCTGGCTGCAAGGGCGCACCGGCTGCCTCCTGCCCCTTAAAGAGACCAAGCAATTGATCCTGGGCCAGCGGCTTAGGCCGCAGCGGTGGCGCGTCAGCGACGGCCTGTGCAAGTCCTGCAAACAGACTTCCCCAAGGCGAATGCTTCGTTCCAATAATTTCGTAATTCGCACTCTTGCGTCGAATATCATCGTCTGCCGGTATCGCAGCAAGCACAGGAATGCCCACAGCTTGCGCAAATGCCTGAGACTCACCGGTGCCGTCATCTTTGTTGATCACAAGACCAGCAACACCGACATTACCTCCGAGCTTTCGGAAATACTCGACTGCCGAGCAAACATTGTTCGCAACATAAAGCGATTGCAAGTCGTTGGAACCAACGACAATGACTTTTTGGCAAAGATCACGAGCAATCGGCAGACCGAATCCACCGCAAACCACATCGCCCAGAAAATCAAGCAAGACGTAATCAAAGCCCCAGTCGTGAAATCCTAATTTTTCGATCGTTTCAAAACCGTGAATGATGCCGCGACCGCCGCAGCCACGACCGACTTCAGGACCTCCAAGCTCCATCGCAAAAACACCATCACGCTTAAAGCAGATGTCTTCAATCCTTAGCACTTCGCCGGCCTGCTTTTTTGCCGATGAGGTCTCAATGATCGTTGGGCAGGCTTTCCCGCCAAAGAGCAGCGAAGTCGTATCACTTTTTGGATCACAACCGATGAGCAGGACACGCTTACCCATTTGCGCCATCATGGTCGATAAGTTGGCAAGCGTGAAGCTCTTACCAATCCCGCCTTTGCCATAAATAGCGATAATTTGTGTAGCCGATGGAGGAGCGGGCTCGAAATGAGCGTCATCTACTTTCATTGACATGAACTCCAGTCAAGCACCATTTTCAGGCAGCTCGGATCGGTAAAGGCAGTTTCGTAGGCTCGATTGGCTTCTTGCACGGGCATACGATGCGTGATCAAACCATCAAGGCTTAGCTGCCCTGATTCCACGAAGCGCTTGACGGCATGAAGGTCTTGCTCTTTCCATTCAGCGGCAACCCGGATACTCAGTTCACGCATGAAGGCTGGGGCAAAAGAGAAATGGAGTAGGTCAGCATAAAAGCCGGCAAGCACAAGTTGTCCGCCTGGTGCAATCCGGGCGATCAACTGATCAAGATGCGAGGCATCGCCCGACGCATCAACAATGCATCGGTAATCCCGCCGCGGGTCGTCTTCAGGCTGCACCACCGGATAATCCACTGGGCTTCTTGCTGCCGATATCGAGGAGGAGAGCTTGGCAGCAAGTGAGTTTGGAACTTCGGGTAATGCTTCGGAGAACACCGCGACGGGAGCCGATTGCTGCGGCCCTTGGGCTAAATCCTGTGGGCTTGGCTGGACTGGGCGACGAAGCGGATCACGCTCCCAGACGGTGGGCGGCGGCCCTCCGCGCAACATGCAAAGACGAGCAAGCAGACGTCCAAGTACCCCATGGCCCACGATCAAATCGGGCGCGTCCAAATGAGGTAAGTTCATGGCGTGATGAGCAGTTGCGGCAAGCGCAAGCAACACCGCCCGCTCGCCAAGTTGCTGGTCCATGGCCAATGCTCGGTGTGAAGGTACGACAACCGTCTTAGCCGCGCCACCAAATAAGCTTCTCACTTCCGGGTAGCAGCGAGCACCCGGGACAAAGACAAAGTCACCGGCTCGCCGAGATGAGTTGCGACCCGCTTCAAGCACGCGGCCCACCGACTCATAGCCAGGAATCAAGGGGTAGCCCATACCGGGGAAATGGGGCATACGACCGGTCCAAAGCAGCTTTTCAGTACCCGTACTGATGCCGCTTGCGCCGATTTCGACAAGCAAATCCTGTTCGCCAGGTACCGACAAGCCGACGCGGTCTAAGCGAAGGCACTGAGGCTTTTCCATAACGACGGCTAAGGTTTGCAGGCTAGGCATACTTGGTAAACCTCGCTGCGCCATGATTACAAAGCCTCGCTGCGCCATGGACTTGTTTAGCAGCGACGAAGCAGCTCAGCACCAGGCATTTCCCTGTCAGTACTTGCAGCTTTATGTCTTTAGTATTTGTCATTTATATATGTCTAGTTTGTTTGACACTTATACACCTGATCATTGGCTTCGTCCACGACAATCAACCACCACTCGTCGGCGCCGAACGGTTAGACCTCGGCAAGAATCACGCGAACCTGTAATGGCATGGCCTGTCGCAAGAGCCGTGGCGTTCTGAATCCTGCATCGTTTAACATCTTCATTAGTTCATCAGGGCGTCGTGACCGACCACTACCCATCGCCCATAAGTACATAGCAAAATAAGCATCAGCAACCGGCATTGCCCCTTTGGTCTGTGCCATCGGCTCAGCTAACAGCAGCTTTGCCCCTGGAGCCATCGCCTGACGGATCTTGTGAAAAAGCTGCATCACAAATTCATCATCATGGTCGTGAGCAACGCGAACCAAACTCACCAAATCGGCGCCTTGTGGAATGGGATCGCTTAAGAAACTTCCGCCAATACAATCTGCTCTTGCGCCAAGACCCAAACGCTCAAAGCGTTGGGCGGCGCGCTTTGCGACTGCTGGCAGGTCCATCAAGGTGAGCCTTAGCTTGGGATGCCGAGCGCCTACCTCTGAGAGGAATACACCTTCGCCTCCGCCGATATCGAGCAGATGCTTATGCCTTGAAAAGTTATAACAAGCAAGAATTTCATCGGCGACCATGGGCTGTGAAGCCGCCATAAGGGCCGAATACTCGCCAACAGCCACATCATGGAGCTCGCGCGGTGCTTGACTTGTCGCATAGGCCCAGTACGAGGCCATCGCCCGATCAGACCCGCGACTGCGAAGTAGCGCAACAGGATCTGCCATATCGTGATAAAAGAGCGCATGATGTTGAATCATCGCCCTCACCCCCGGGCTTGTCAGCACCGAAGCACCGAGCATGCCCAAGCCATAGGTCGTC
>VGHV01000291.1 GCA_016868095.1 Betaproteobacteria bacterium | reverse complement strand
AAAAGATCCTGAGGAGCCATCGAGTATTGGAATCTCCGGCGCATCCACTTCGATGTTCAGGTTATCGATACCAAGGCCTGCCAGTGCCGACATCAAGTGCTCAACCGTGGCCACGCGGGCTATTTGCCCCTTGGCATCGGTTGCCGTCAAGGTGGAGGCCATTTTCGTATCGTTGACGGCCTGTGCCTTTGCTGCAATGGCAAGCGGCGGCTCCAAGTCGGTGCGCCAAAACACAATGCCATTGTCGACTGGGGCAGGCTTCAGACAAAGCCTTACCCGCTCGCCGCTATGCAGTCCTACCCCGGTCGTGCAGACCGGTTCGCGCAAACTACGTTGTCTGAGCAAGGCAAGACCTTAGTCGATCGAAACCAAGACCTGAGGGCCTAGAGTTTGGCCAGCATGGCCTCGGCGCTTGAAACCTCAAATTTGCCGGGCCCTTCCAGATTGAACTGGGTAACCACGCCGTTATCGAGCACCATCGAAAAGCGCTGGCAGCGTACACCCAAGCCACGAGAAGTTAGGTCAAGCTCAAGC
The DNA here is from genome assembly GCA_016868095.1 of Betaproteobacteria bacterium. Lineage (GTDB taxonomy): Bacteria > Pseudomonadota > Gammaproteobacteria > Burkholderiales > Burkholderiaceae_E > UBA3064. Next base: position 3,457 of record VGHV01000291.1, on the reverse strand, counting down.
CCCATGGCTTTGGTGAGTTCGGCGCTACCGTCAGCCATCATGCGGACTTTGCCGGCAGCCTGTTGCTCACGGCCCCATGCGCCCATCACAAAAGCGTCGTTGACGGCCACACACCAGACCTCGTCGATACCCTTAGCCTTTAAATCAGCAATATGCTTGACGTAGCCCGGTACGTGTTGGGCGGAGCATGTGGGGGTGAAGGCGCCAGGCAGTCCAAAGACTGCAATTTTTTTACCTTTGACCAAATCGGCAGTCTTAAAAGCATTGGGCCCGACGCTGCAGCCGTTTGCTTCGACATCAAAAAACTCAAAAAGGGTCGCCTCGGGCAGATGATCGCCGACTTTAATCATGGGGGTTCTCCGTGGGGGGTTAAACTGCTGAGTGTATCGGGAAGACCGGGCGAAAGCGCCCGTTCCCCCGCCGCTTGGAGGGTGGTTTGGCGATAAGCCTGGGGTGGGGTTCCAGAGCCTATCGCCAGCCAAGACCTTGATTAGCGAAGCAAAGCCTCGATAACCCGTCGAGCATCGTAGGGCGTGTTAAGCCACGCTTAATCAGCCTGCCTGCGCAAAAATGCCGGAATATCGAGCTTCTCAACCCCGCTTTCTTCCAGCGCGGCAACCCGAGCCGAAGCCGCAGCCCTCGGATCGCGCCAGACGGTGGGCGTGTCGAGGTTTGCGTTATAGCCCGTGGCTGCCTGCTGAGCGGCGGCCTGCATATTGACCGCCGTTGCTTGAGCGGCTGCCTGCGTGGGCGGGGTTGCTATCCCCGCCTGAAATCCCGGCGAAGGCAGCGAGGGCGAGCTAAAGGCTGAGGTGGAGCTCGGCGCAGGGCTGGCAGGCTGGAGGCTCGAGGGCTGTGCACTCGAAGGCTGTATCGAATGTTGTGATGCCAGCCCAGAAGAAAGCGGTGCGTCGTAGGTCCCGGTACGTGGCATGGCAATCGGCGAACTCACCAAGACAGGAGGCTTGGCGATGATCCGATTTCTGCCAATGCCTGTTGCAACAACCGTCACCCGCAAACTGTCGCCCATGTTGTCGTCAAACACCGTGCCGTGAATGATGGTGGCATCGTCCGAACAAAACTCTCGGATGGTGTTGATGACTTCATTCGTCTCGCGCAGCTTGAGGTTTTGGGCGGCCGTGATGTTCACAATCACGCCTCGAGCACCGTTGAGGTCAACGCCATCAAGCAAGGGCGAAGCAACCGCCTGCTCAGCAGCGATGCGTGCACGGTCCATGCCTGCGGCCTCGCCAATGCCCATCATCGCCTTGCCCTGTTCGGCCATCACTGTGCGTACGTCGGCAAAGTCCACATTGACCAGACCGGGCACGTTAATGATCTCGGCGATCCCAGCAACGGCATTATGCAAAACATTATCGGCCTGTTTAAAAGCGTCTTGCAGGCTTGCATCCTCGTCCATGACATCGAAAAGCTTTTGATTGAGCACAACGATCAAGGAATCCACATGCTCGACCAAGGCGTCGATGCCGGCTTCGGCAACCTTCATCTTGCGGACACCCTCAAAATCGAAGGGTTTGGTCACAACCCCAACCGTGAGAATGCCCATATCCTTGGCAATCGAGGCTACAACCGGCGAGGCTCCCGTCCCTGTGCCCTTGCCCATGCCGGCTGTTAAAAAGACCATGTTGGCCCCTTCAAGCGCCGCACGAATTTCCTCTTCGCGTGCGCGCGCAGAATCTCGGCCCGCCTCGGGGTTTGCCCCCGCACCAAGACCTGCTTCACCGAGCTGAATCGTATAGGGCGCACCCGATTTGATTAGTGCTTGCTTATCGGTATTCATCGCAATGAATTCAACGCCTTGCACGCCGCGTGAAATCATGTGATTGACCGCATTGCCCCCCGCTCCGCCAACCCCCACAACCTTGATGACAGCACCCTCTGGTGCCGGTTCATCATCCAACATTTCAAAACTCATAACCAACCCTCCACGAAGCCTTCACCATGCTTTTATGCCGGCTTGCGCCAACACCCCCACCGCCCCTGGCTAAAAGTTGCCAAGAAACCAGTCCTTCATACGCCGCATTGTCTCCTTGAATGAGCCACCCTGCTGCGCAACCCTTAAACCGCGGAGGCGCTGCATCCGCGCCTCCTCAATCAAACCCACTGCCGTTGAAAACCTGGGCGAGGCCACCACATCGGCCAGACCACCGGTGTAATCGGGCACCCCAATCCGTACTGGCTTGAGGAATATATCCTCAGCAAGCTCGACCATCCCTGGCATTAAGGTGGTACCGCCAGTCATCACAATGCCCGAAGACAACAATTCCTCATAGCCGGACTCGCGAATCACCTGATTCACCAACGAAAACAACTCTTCAACTCGCGGTTCGATCACCGCAGCCAGCGCCTGCCTCGACATATGGCGTGGCGCACGATCACCAAGTCCAGGCACCTCGATACGCGCTGCCGGATCTGCGAGCACTTCCTTGGCGATGCCATGGCGAAGCTTGATCTCTTCGGCCTCGGGCGTTGGCGTGCGCAAGGCCATTGCAATATCGTTGGTGATTTGATCGCCCGCTATCGGAATCACCGCGGTGTGCCGGATCGCGCCTTCGGTGAATATGGCGATATCCGTGGTGCCACCGCCAATATCGACGAGCGCAACGCCAAGCTCTTTTTCATCAGAGGTCAGCACGGCATAGCTTGAAGCAAGCGGCTGAAGAATTAAGTCCTGAACCTCTAAACCGCAACGCCGCACGCACTTCACAATATTTTGTGCCGCCGAAACAGCACCCGTCACAATATGAACCTTGGTTTCCAGACGCACACCGCTCATGCCAATCGGTTCGCGGATGTCGTCCTGGCCATCGACCACAAACTCCTGGGGCAACACATGCAAAATTTGCTGATCGGTCGGGATATTGACCGCTTTGGCGGTCTCAATCACCCTTGCGACATCGGCCTCAGTAACCTCTTTTTCCTTGATCGCCACCATGCCCGAGGAGTTAAAACTCCGAATATGGCTGCCCGCAATACCGGTATAAACCGACCGAATCTTGCAATCGGCCATAAGCTCAGCCTCTTCGAGCGCACGCTGTATCGAGGCCACGGTCGCTTCGATGTTGACCACCACGCCTTTTTTCAGCCCACGCGAATCGTGTTGACCCAAGCCGATAATTTCAATGCGGCCGTCCAAGGTGAGTTCAGCCACCATCGCCACAATCTTGGAGGTGCCGATATCGAGCCCGACAATCAGATCTTTGGAGTCTCTTGTCATCTGTCCCTCTTTGCAGTCTTTTTCAATCCACCCTGGTGATCGGCAAGTTGCAGCGCAAAGCCGTTGGGATAGCGTAGGTCCACCACAGCAACCGGCTTCATCAGGCGTTCAACGACGCTACGGTGTGATTCCACCCAGCGCGCTACTCGGTGTTCCATACCCAAACCCTCATCACGCCCAAGCAAAAGCAGGCTGCCGTCGTCGAGCCGGGCCTGCCAG
>VGHV01000290.1 GCA_016868095.1 Betaproteobacteria bacterium | reverse complement strand
TCGTCGACGAAGCAAAGTCGGTTGGCGTTGATGGGGTTTTAGTGGTCGATTACCCCCCAGAGGAGTCCACTGAGTTTGCACAGTCGCTTAAAAGCGCTGGTTTAGATCCGATTTTCCTGCTTTCACCAACAAGTACTGAGGCACGTATTCGCGATATTGTGAAACATGCTCGAGGCTATGTTTATTATGTCAGTCTAAAAGGTATTACGGGTGCTGCGCATCTTGATGTTGATGCAGTCGCAGACAAGATGCCGCTGATAAGAAAGTATACCGATCTGCCGATTGGCGTTGGTTTTGGGATTCGAGACGCAGCAAGTGCCCGCGCGGTTGCTGAAGTTGCCGACGCTGTGGTTATTGGAACAAGATTGATCCAGGAAATGGAGCATGTTGGAGCTGATCAGGCTCAGGCCGCAGTGGGTAAGCTGCTTGCCGAAATTCGTCAGGGTATGGATGCTTAAGCAAAACCGCCAAAAACAACAAGGCGATGCAAGGAGTCAGGCATGAGTTGGCTAGATAAGTTACTTCCACCAAGGATTCAGCGCGCGCCCGGGTCGGCGAAGAAAATTCCGGAGGGCCTGTGGGTCAAGTGCCCGAGCTGTGATGTTGTTTTGTACTCAGCCGATTTGCAAACCAATGTGAATGTCTGCCCAAAGTGTACCCATCACTTGAGAATGTCGGCGCGAGAGCGTATCAATAGCTTGCTCGATCCAGAGGGTCGCTTTGAAATTGGTCAGGAAGTGCTTGCAGTCGATGCCTTGAAATTCAAGGACTCACGCAAATACAGCGAGCGCTTGCAAGAGGCCATCGATCAGACTGGCGAGACCGATGCCATCGTCGTCATGGGGGGTGCGATTTGCAGTATTCCTGCCGTGGTGGCAGCCTTCGAGTTTGACTTTATGGGCGGCTCGATGGGAGCCGTTGTTGGCGAGCGATTTTCGCGCGGTGTGCAGGCAGCCATCGATCAACGTATGGCTTTTGTATCGGTTGCCGCCTCGGGCGGCGCAAGGATGCAAGAGGGTTTGATCTCGCTGATGCAAATGGCACGAACCACTGCCATGCTTAGTGAACTTGCCTCGCGTCGACTGCCGTATATTTCAATACTTACTGACCCAACCATGGGAGGCGTGTCAGCGAGTTTTTGCTTTTTAGGCGATGTGGTGATTGCTGAACCCAAAGCCTTGATTGGTTTTGCAGGTCCGCGGGTGATCGAGCAAACGGTACGGGAAAAGCTTCCCGAGGGATTTCAGCGTGCTGAGTTTTTACTGGAAAAGGGTGCGGTCGATATGATTCTTGACCGTAGACAGCTTCGCGAAACCATTGCACGCCTTGTTGCATTGTTGATGCGTCAGAGTAGCGACGCAGTGGTGACGGAATCGACTGCTTGACAGCCTTGCAGCCCATGTCGCTTGCGGATTGGTTATCGCATTTAGAGCAAGGCCCTCGGGGTGGTATTGCACTTGGACTTGACCGTGTGCGCGTACTTGCGTCGCGATTGGGGATTGGCTTTGAGTGTCCGGTTATTTTGGTCGGTGGAACCAATGGCAAAGGTTCGACCTGCGCCATGCTTGAGTCGATCCTAACGCAAGCAGGGTACCGGACAGCGCTCTACACCTCACCGCATCTGCTTCGCTTTAATGAGCGCTTAAGAATTGGCCAGCAAGCGATTGACGATGCAAGGCTTTTGACATCGTTTGAAGCAGTTGAGGCGGCTCGCGGTGATGAAGCACTCACCTTCTTCGAGTTCACAAGCTTGGCGATTTTTTATACGGTGATGAAGGCAAAGCCCGATGTTTTCATTGCCGAGGTCGGTCTTGGTGGAAGACTCGATGCGGTCAATATCCTCGATCCCGACTGTTCGATTGTGACGGCGATTGATATCGATCACGCTGAATGGCTCGGCTCTACGCGTGAGCAAATTGCCTGGGAAAAGGCTCATATTTACCGGCCAGGACGGCCAGCGATTTGCTCAGATCCTGCGCCACCGCAAAGTCTTATTGACCATGCAGAGCAAGTAGCTGCTGATCTTTATTTAATCGGTCGCGACTTTAACTACGCTGGTGATCGCCAGCAATGGTCTTGCGCCATAAGGGGTCGTCGCAGGCCCAGTCTGGCCTATCCGGCTTTGCGTGGTGCTAATCAACTGCTTAACGCTTCTGGTGTGTTGGCTGCACTCGATGCCTTGCGGATGCGATTACCCGTGCCTGCTCATGCGATTCGTCAGGGTTTTGCCCTGGTTGATCTTGCTGGACGTTTCCAAGTCCTGCCAGGACAACCCAGTGTCATTCTTGATGTGGCTCACAACCCACATGCCGTGGCCCATTTGGCTGCTAACCTCGATCAAATGGGTTTTTTCCCAGAAACCTACGGCGTAATCGGCATGCTTGCCGATAAGGACGTTGAAGCATCGATTCGTGCGATCTCATCACGGATTCAACATTGGATGTTGTGCACCTTGCCAGGTCCTCGCGGGCTGCAAGCTGAGCAGCTTGAGAAAACTTTGCTAAAAAGCCAGTCGCTTGCAGTCGACGCGCTCGGCCAGAAGGCGAGCGTTCATTGCTTTGAATCACCCCGCAAGGCACTCGCAGCATCACGAGTCCGCGCTCAAGACAATGATAGGATCGTCGTTTTCGGATCATTTCTAACGGTTGCCGATGTTCTCGCTGAACAAGGCGAGGTCTAGATCATCATGAACAAGTCTGCGGACGAAGACGATCAGTTTTCTCTTCAAACCGCCTCGCCGTATCGCACCAAGGCAAGACAACGGCTCATTGGCGCGTTGGCACTTGTCGTGCTGCTGGCGATTGTGATGCCCATCTTTTTTCATGCCGAGCCTCGCATACCCTCGGTTGACCCGAGGCTTGAGAAGTCCAGCGACGAAGCGCTTAGCGACCACAAGGCTCAAGCTTTGGGCGCCTCAGTGATCGAGAAGGAAGACATCGAGGGTGAGCACAAGCCCTCTGGCGAGGATGAAGCCGCAACAAAAACAGCAAAGCTTGAAGCACATTCACCAAGCGAAGCCTCTCCGACACCGGTCCTGAGTCCCACGGCATCGGAGGCGAAATCCGCAGCCCAAGCTAAGTCGGACGCGCAGGCTAAGTCGGATGCGCAGGCTAAGTCGGATGCGCAGGCTAAGTCGGATGCGCAGGCTAAGTCGGATGCGCAGGCTAAGTTGGATGCCGAAGCTAAGTCCGAAACTCCCCAGCAATCCAAGGCCTCAGATAAGCCTGATAAGGCAGCTAAGCAGCCATATCCAGAGCGCTATCCTGATCGCTATGTTTTGCAGGCAGGTGCGTTTTCACAATCAGACAATGCTGAGGCTCAGGTAGCCCGTCTTAAAAAGCTTGGGTTAAAAGTTTATACCGATCGCATCAAAACGCCTAAGGGAGAGCGTGTCCGGGTCAGAGTGGGTCCCTTTGACAGCAAGGCTGACGCTCTAAAAGCTCAAAGTAAACTGCGACAAGCCCGCCTTGAAGCTTCGTTGGCAGGGCCTGATGCCTAGTCGAGCCCTATGCTCGAAGCGCCATCGACGAATGAGGTTTTAGGAACATGGACTCGGCAACTTGGTTTCAGTTAAGCCTGTGGGACTTGATTAGTTTGATTGTCCTCAGCGCATCGGCTGTTGCCGGGATATTAAGCGGTCTGGTGAAATCTGCGTTTGCCCTTGCTTCCTGGCTTGTTGCATTTTTATTTGCCAGCGATTTGGCCACCAAGCTTTCGGCTTGGATTAGTTGGCCTCAAGACCGTTTTGTGATGATGACGATCGCATTTTTTTTACTTTTGCTCAGCACTCGCCTCCTAGGCATGATGACCGCCTCGGCCTTACGCTGGGCTGGATTGGGTATGGTCGATCGTTTTGGCGGACTTGCGCTGGGGCTTGCCCGAGCCATGCTCATACTCGCTTTGTTTGCACTACTCGCCCAGCGCCTTGATTTGATGCAGCACGAGTCTTTCGATCGTGCCCACAGCCGAGGGCTGTGGATTTGGCTCGTGC
>VGHV01000289.1 GCA_016868095.1 Betaproteobacteria bacterium | reverse complement strand
AACAGCACTGGAGCCGAAACGGCTTTACCTTTCCAACCACCCTCTCCAGCGAGGAACTTGCGCGCGCCTTCCCCCGGCCGCGCGGCGTCCCAGTGACCGCCGTCATCGACCGGGAAGGCCGGGTGGCGCAGGTCGAGCGCGGACAGATGTTCCCGGAAGATATCGCGGCACTGGCCCGATGGCTTTGACGGTCAGTGTTTGAGGATTTCAAGCTTAAAGCCATGACGCGTATCTAGCGCATAGGCTGCAAGCTTATCTTCAAGCAAGCGCTTGCTTGACTCTTTAAGCGTCTTTTAAACCTCGCGGATACACACAGAACGCAAGCCTGGCTGTCGCAAATGATCTTCAATCAAAAGCTCAGCAAAAAAGTGGCTCTTACCCGAGCCTCTGCCACCGTAGGCGCCTTTATAGCGTGCCGGTGCAAGCAAGGGTGCAAAGACACGAGCCGTCTCGAAAATGAGCGTTTGCATGCCGAACCGCCATTACCCTCCAGCAGCAGCCTTATTAGCAACATCAACAACGCGCCGTTCAATGCTTGTGATGGCTCTTGAATATTAATCCCTAGGAGCTTCATAAAAGCCACTTCCAATTGCGAATACAACATCGTGATCATTACTATATTGTTATTGATATGTTGTCACTAAACGATCTACTATATAGATCCACATAGTATTGCAAAGATTGAGCTCTAGAAGTAAAATAACAACTCGGGTCGCTCCGCGAATGAAAAGCGCTTACTTGGCCATCTGGGCCGAAATCCCTGAAATTTTGGAGATTCTCATGCTTGAGCGACACCCCTTATCGGCTGCATTTCCCGACTTAAGCGATGAAGATTTTCAAGCGCTGAAAGAGTCAATCAAGCGCAACGGCCAGCGCGAGAAAATCGTAACCTTTGAAGGCAAAATCCTTGATGGTTGGCATCGTCATAAAGCATGCCTCGAGCTAGGAATTGACCCAAAATTTGGTGTTTTCACGGGCAATGCGATTGACTTTGTGCTTGATAAAAATTTATTACGTCGACATCTGACTGCGAGCTAACGAGCGATGGCGCTGGCTGCATGTAATCGGTGGCTCGATGTAGGTACCAACCAGGTGTCCCCTCAGGGGGACAGCACGGTTGGGATGTCCATTCGAAAGATGGCAGCTGCGGCTAAGGTCAATCCTAAGACTATTGAGAAGGCCAAGCGCGTTGCACTTCGGGCAACCCCAGAGCTTCGAGCGCAGGTCATCGCTGGAGCAACGACACTAGCCGCGGCGGTTGCGGCGCTTGATTCAGAGGGCGCTAAGACAACGAAGCCGAGACCAGTTGTGAAAACGAGCGTTAGTGCAAAGGTGCATCAAGAGCTTGAGCATCGATATATAAAACTACAAGATGATTTTCAAGAGACCATCGATAACTATGAGGTGTTGGCCGAAGACGCTGCGGCACTGTACGCACTCAAGGAACGTGAGGAGTTCGGCCTGATCAAAGAGTTACAGTTTTCAGTTAAAAACCTGACCGAATCACGTGACAAGTGGCAGAACGAGGCCGCAGAAAAGCAAAAGCAGATCAATTACCTTAAGCGGAGATTGGCTGATAAAGATAGTGAGATCGCGGCCCTTAAGCGTCTGTTTGAAATCCATGCGCCGGCTTGACTCGGCAGCTGTGTTAGCGCGAGCGATTGCGGCCATTTTACGTAACAAGAAACTCTTTGATCGGGCGCCAAGGTGGCTTCAAAAACTTGCCAGGCGGTAACGCCTCAGGGGCTCCCTTGTCGGGCGTACGCTAAGCGTGGTGGGAACTTATGTGCTGCGCATCTCGGCCTGACCGGTCCTAGCAGGGTCGGACGTCTCAAGTTATCGATGCCACGGTCAGCAGGTGGGCAAGAGTCAAGGGCTTTGCGTCGTGAGTCACGAAACGTGCGGGCAAGACTGTTTGCGATAGAGCGTATCTGTGTGCTACTGAAGTTATTACGATCCAATCGACGAGGTCGTATCCCCACTGGTGATGCGGGTGAGGCGGGTGAGCTGCTCGTGATGCTGCAACTTGGCAAGATTAGGCTTAAAAATTAGCAAATCTGGGATCCGACCTGCTGCATTACAAATGGGCGCAAGTTAGTTTGCGTGATTGACGTGATGTGCGTTGCCCGTGTTATTTCGATGTTAATCAAGAGGTGGCTTGTCGCTTGCTTGTTTTGCTGATGGTCTCGATTGGAAACCAACTCGTCGAACTCTATACACAGGGAAGGTTTCCAAGTCAGTGCGCGGCGATATGCCTAAGCCGCTCAGCGCTCGCGCTCAGTATTTGTCGCAGGGCATGGCCCAAATGACCTGATAACGCCCGTTCTGGATTCTGGAGAAGTTGTTCGATTGTTTCGTTAGAAATCGCAAGCCTTTCGGCTGCGGTCAGCTGAGGGCTCAACGCAAAGCCAAAAGGTTTGCCCACCTCGGTATGAAAAGATCGAGCGAGTGCTGATATTTGCGATTTGTAACCAATAAAGGACGATCCGATTGAGCGCCCGTTTGCAAAAGGTGAAACAAGGACGTGCACGTGCGGATTGGGCTGGTCGAAATGCGCTACGGCCGATAAAACTGGTTGGCCCCAGAACCTCTCAAAAAATGCGACAGACGCTTCAAAGTACTCTTGTGGTCCGAGATAATTTGACGGTGCTGAGACGACGACTTCAACCGCGGCAACGTGATCGCGGCGCAGGCTTTTAATGGCATTATTTTCCTTGAGCTGCTCATGTAAAGCCTTCACCGCTTCGCTGGCTTTTGGGCCTCGGAGAATTGCGTTGCAGCGCACAATTACCGTTCGTCGGTCTCACTTGCCCCAGTTTTGCCCTGAATCATCACCGCCTCCGACCACTTCTCTAACAGCTTTCTGCGCTTGTTCTCGACCACACGCATCTTGTAAAGCGGCGTTCGAACGGCTTTCGCAATCGGGTTACGGGGGCGGCGTGCGGCGGCGAGTTTCATCGCTCGGAGGATAAGGCTGGTGTCGAATTGTTCGATTTAAGACACAGCCGTCTGAGGGAGCAGCCGTTCAAGCTCTATTCCTTCGTCTTCAGCTCGTGGTCATGCTCGCGAATAAAGCGCTCAATATCTGCCGACATGCCGATCAGCTTGATCCACTGCTCTTTGTAAAGCGTCACTGGGAAGCGCCCTAACCCGTAAACAGAAAGACCGCCCTTGTCGCTCACCTTCATAGTGACGCGACTTTTGGGCGCTTGCTTGAGCGCTTCATTTTCCTTGCGCAAGCGCTCGAGTTCTGCGCGTAGATCTTCATCAGCCATGTTAAAAGTTCCTTCGGTTTTAGCTTTTTACTTCTCTTTAAATCCTAAAAGTGTTGTCCCCGCCTGGCCGCTACCAAGGCTCTCGGTTGAGCTCAGGTTCACCTTCGACCCGAAAAGTCACCACTAAAGTCAACCTCAACGCCATGAATTTGAATGTGAAGTTGAGCAAGCGGACCCTTGCAACAGCTTCAAGCCTCCTACGCTTAAACTAGGTAAAAAAGTAATCCAATTTTTCAATAGCTATGTGGGACGGCTGCGCTATCTTCACTTTTATGATGACCCAGTTTCAAGACAACAGCCCGCTGTACTTGCAAAAGCGCTATAAGAGGAGACCGCAGCCAAATGCAGCTTGAACACCTCACCCCGGGCGCAAGCGTGCGCGGACTGCTTCCTGATGCAGCCATTACTGTCGTTAGCACCCAATGGCATGGTGCGGATGCACTCACGCTAACTTATCGCGACTTTGCCGGACGAGTAGCTGAGGAGATCCTCTACCGCCATGATGAGCCCCGGCTATCGCTGGTTGAAGCCGGGCGCCCGTGGAGTTTTGATGGCGACGGAGCCATGTTTCGCTTAGTAGCAGAGGCTCAACGCATTCGACTTGCACATCTCTTTGACCCGGTACTCGCAGTACACACATCGCTGGTTGATCCCCTGCCGCATCAGATAACCGCAGTTTATGAGGCAATGCTACCCCGCCAACCGCTTCGTTTTCTCCTTGCCGACGACCCAGGC
>VGHV01000288.1 GCA_016868095.1 Betaproteobacteria bacterium | reverse complement strand
GCCTTCAAACTGTCGAACTCGGGATACCAGCGGTAGCAAGTGGGGCTTTGATTGCTTGAAGCCAAACTTCGCCGTGTGCATCTGCAAAACCGATAAAGCCAAGGTTTTTCACGCCGGCACTCTTCATCACATCGACCAGTGCACTTGCCATGACCCCAATGCCTTGCGGCGTGACAAAGGACCAGGCGTGCTTCTCACCCGTTTGCGGAGGAATCGGTGCCATGGTGATGACAGGTGTTCCCGACTCGGCCCCTACTTCAATAGCCGCAAGTGCGGTCGGCGTCGTGGTTGACCCAATGATGGCATCGACCTTATGCTCGCTAGCCAGCCGCTTGGCAATTTTTGTTGGCTTCTGTTGGATTAGTCGCATCATCCAGAACGATATAGTTCACTTTCTGTCCACCCATGGTCGTTGGCAAAAGCGATATCGTATTTTTCTCTGGAATGCCGAGCGAGGCAGCCGGACCGGTTGCCGAAACTGTGACACCAATATTAATTTGAGCCAAAACTGGCTGAGCCATCGATGCCACAATGGTCAGTAAACCTGTTGCAATTGCCTTTTTCATGCCTTTCCCTCCCCTGTTTTAAAAAACTTCACCCCGAAGTGTCGCCGATCCGAAGGTATTGGCGCAAGCAGGCTTTCGAAATCTTGAAGATCAGCATCCGATCGATGGATGCAACATCTACAATTAGCACTCAGTCAATTCCTTAGCCAAGCAAGGAGAGATCAATCCATGAAACAGCGCGTTCTTATTACGGGTGGAGCCCATGGCATTGGCAAGGCAAGCGCGCAACGCTGCATCGCTGAAGGCTATGAAGTGCTGATCATCGACAAACGGGTGACGGAATTCGGGCCGATTTATCCTGCCCCGATCAGACAGCTGAGGCGCTTGAAAAAGCACTCAAAACAGGCCCGATTACACGCTTGCTCAATAACGTGGGCACCGTTGAAGCGGCGTCGGCTCAGGAGCAAACCCTAGCACAATTCGACCGAGTGATCGCACTCAATTTGCGCTGCGCCATGCAATGCACACAGGCGCTGATTCCTGGCATGACCGATGCCGGGTTTGGTCGAATCGTTAGCATTGCCTCTCGCGCAGCGCTGGGTAAGACATTGCGCAGCGCTTACGCGGCAAGCAAGGCTGGATTAATTGGCTTATCGCGTGTTTGGGCTTTAGAGTTGGGAAGGCTTGGCATTACAAGTAACGTTATTGGACCTGGACCAATCGCCACCGAACTTTTCAAACAAGCCAATCCGGCTGACTCACCCCGAACTAAGCAAATTCTAGATAATATACCTGTTGGTCGCATGGGTGAGCCTGAAGATGTGGCTGCAGCAGTTGCATTTTTCATGCGTGAAGATAGTGCTTTTGTAACGGGGCAAGTCCTTTATGTGTGTGGTGGGGCAGGCGTTGGTGGTGTTGCCACCTAATGCAAGCTTCAAAACGCGACGGACCGCCACCTGCAAGCAATCCACAGGCCCGAACGCTCCTAACCTTATCGCTTGGTGCCTTTGCAAGCCAGACATCGGTCCGTTTGTGCGACCCGATGCTTCCCCAATTAGCGCAAGACTTTGATCGTAGCATCGGCGAAGTCGCCTACGTTATTACCAGCTTCAGTATTGCCTACGGCCTATTTCAACTCATTCACGGACCTATGGGCGACTACGCCGGCAAGCTTCGCTGGATTCGCTATGCCACGATCTCAGCGGCCATCGCTTCAGCGGCCTGCATACTCGCTGTTTCGCTTCCTCAACTTTTACTGCTCCGGTTTTTTGCTGGAGCGGCCTGCGCAGCATTGATACCGCTTTCGCTCGCCTGGATTGGCGACTCGGTACCCTATCAGGCACGCCAAGCTGTGTTGGCTCAACTAATGACCGGATCAACAGCGGGTGCGGTCTTTGGGCAGGTCGCAGGCGGACTCATGGCAGACACCATAGGCTGGCGGCTAAGCTTTGCACTACCGGCGATTGTTCTGGCGATCGTCGCCATCATACTCAGCATTGACTCACGCAAAGCCACATTCGAGCCGGGTCAGGTCAATACGGTAGGCGCCGTCGGCCAAAGGCCAAGTGTTACTTCGATGGCTACACAATTTGGATCGGTTGTTAAAATCTCCTGGGCTCGTGTGATCCTTGCAGTCGTCTTTCTCGAGGGTCTCGTGGTTTACAGCGCCTTTGCGTATGTGCCAAGTTGGTTACACCTTCAGTATCAACTCAGCCTATGGCAGGCAGGTCTTGCCGCGGCCGGGTTCGGACTTGGTGGTGTTTGCTACAGCCTTGCAGCGCGCTACTTGATAAGCACCCTTGGAGAGAAAGGACTTCTGCTTGGCGGTGCGGGCCTGTTCGCCTCGGGCATGTTTTGTCTTGGCGGCGCATGGTTGCCTGGCCAGTTAATGTTTTGCACACTCATGGGGATTGGCTTTTTCATGGTGCATAACACCTTACAAGTTCAAGCAACTCAAATGGCCCCCCATGCTCGCGGTACCGGTATTGCGGCTTTCGCTGCAAGTCTTTTCTCAGGCCAGTCGATTGGCGTCGCGCTCGGCTCGCCCATCCTCAGCAGCTTTGGTTTCGAAATCCTACAGGTAAGCTCAGCCATCCTGTTTTTAATGCTTGGTGCTGGTATGGCTCTTTTGTTATCGAGAAAGCAATCCTTAAGCAGCTAAATGTCAAAGCGAGTCGAACCTCGGCTAAGCCGCACAAAAAGTCGACTAATACTAATTACTAGAAAAGGCCTCTCCTAACAGGTATCGCTTTAAAAAGACAACCATAGCGTAAAACTGAAAATCGGCGTTCTCTTTTCTTGCAAATCCATGGCCCTCATTCTCCCCTCGGAGATACCATACGCTTGTGCCATTCTTTCTAACTTCTGCAACTATTTGCTCTGCTTCAGTATAGGGAACCCTCGGATCGTTTTTGCCTTGAATGACGAATAAAGGCTTTGTAATACGAGCGGCGTTGGTCAGTGGTGAAATGCTATGCAAAAAGGCCCGCATTTCTGGGTCGCGTTCGTCACCATACTCCACTCGACGCAGATCCCTGCGATAGCTCTCTGTTGTTTCAAGAAAAGTGACGAAATGCGATATACCGACAACATTGATAGCGCCCGCGATCCGTTCACTGTAATGCACCGCAGTAGCGAGGCTCATATAGCCTCCGTAGCTTCCACCTGCCACCACGACCTTACTCGCGTCGAGGTCCGGTTGGCCTGCGATCCAGTCAAGAAGTGCACCGATGTCCTTGACGGCATCTTCTCTCAACCTACCGTTATCGAGCGCAACAAAGCGTTTTCCAAAGCCAGTAGAGCCGCGAACATTTGGTCGGATAACTGCTATACCAAGATCCTGAACGAAAAACTGCATACGTCCGAGGAATTCAACGGCAGCCTGTGCTTCAGGACCACCGTGAATATCGATGAGAACCGGACGCTTTCCAGTAAAGCGGGCAGGTGGACGCGAAATCAAGCCCGAAATGGGGCGTGAATCAAAGCTCTGCCATCGGATGATGCTCTGCTCTGCAAATGACGAAACATCAACGTCTGGATGAGCGTAAGGCTTTGTCCACTGCAAAACAACCCCGGAATCTGGCTGATAGCTGTAAATAACGCCTGGGCTTTGAGCGCTCCTCACACCAAACGCCAACAAAGGTTCACGCTCGTGAAATGAAATGGTGTCTAGAGAGCCTTCTGGGAGTCCTACTGCCGGGTACTCCTTCAGCGCCTTGCCACCAAGAAGTCGGAGTGAACGCTTTCCGTCTTCATTAGCCAAAAGAGCAAGGTGACCGCCGTCGCGACTAAGTGATCCGGCTACAATATCCCAGGGAATATAGCTTGTAAGTCGACTCAATGATGCCGATTTGAAATCAAAAATTGACGCCTCTCGAAACTCACCATATCGGTCAGTAAGCACAACAAGACCAGATTGATCGGGTAGAAACCCCCCGGCAAAGTGGATGGCAGGCTCTTTATCGTCGATCTTTGGAAGCAGGCGCTGCCGTTCTCCACCGGCTAAATC
>VGHV01000287.1 GCA_016868095.1 Betaproteobacteria bacterium | reverse complement strand
GAAGCCTCCACGGAGCAAGAGGGCTTAAAGCGCAGCATTCTCAAAAGTATTGATGCAATTGCCAAGCCGCAAGCGATTTTGGCAAGCAATACATCGTCGATTTCGATCACAGCGCTTGCCGCCTCCAGCACAAGACCCGAGCGTTTTGTGGGCATGCATTTTTTCAATCCGGTACCGGTCATGCAATTGGTCGAAATTATCTCGGGCTTGCAAACCAGCGACAGCGTTGCTCAAACCGTTGCTGCGCTTGCCAGGGTGCTCGGCAAAACCCCAATTGGCGTTAAAAATAGTGCAGGTTTTGTCGTCAATCGACTACTTTGTCCGATGATTAACGAGGCGGTTTTCGCCTTGCAAGAAGGCTTGGCAAGCGCAGAGGAAATCGATGCAGGCATGCGCTTGGGTTGTAATCATCCGATCGGGCCGCTTGCGCTTTGCGACATGATTGGGCTTGACGTTGAATTGGCAGTGATGGAGGTGCTTTATCAAGCCTTCAACGATTCCAAGTATCGTCCGGCACCCTTGCTTAAAGAAATGGTTGCGGCGGGCCGTCTTGGCCGTAAAACCGGCTGGGGCTTTTATCGCTATTAAGTTTGTAGGGCTGGTCCTTGCGATGCGATGTACCTGCCTGCGCAACTAGGCCTCGTAGCTGCGCAGGCCCTCGAGGTCGAGAATTCTTATAGCGCCGTATGCGATCTCGACCAGCCCTTCTTGCTCTAAACTTTGTAAGGCTTGGTTGGCGCGCTGGCGCGATAAACCGGTGAGGTAGCCAAGCTCTGCTTGCGAGATTTGTAACTCGCTGCGATTGCCGGGGTAGAGCACCGGGTTAAATAATTGAGCAATGATGCGGGCAAGTTTGCCCTCAGGGCCTAGCAGTCGCTCATGCTCAACGGTTGCGATGAACTGTGCAAGTCGTTCGTTGAGCTGGATCAGCAAAAAGCGGTTAAAGGCAATGCTGTGATCAAGCAGGTGTAAGAACAAGGCTTTGGGCAAATAGGCGATTTGGCTTTCGCGCAAGGCCACGACGTCGTAGCGACGCGGTTCGTTTTTGAGCATCGACCCTTCGCCAAACCAGCCACCGCTTGGTACACCGGTAAATGTGACGGCTTTGCCTTCGGCAGAGACCGAGCTAATTTTCACCAAGCCGCTGATGACACCAATCCAAGCGTTGACCGGCTCGCCTTTTCGGCACACAAAGCCTTGGGCTGCGATCTTGCGGGTGACGGTCTCTCGTAAGACGCGTTGCGCGAGCTCATCGGGGAGCGAAGCCATCCAAGGGGTTTCGCTCAGCAAATGTTCAAGCGGGCGCTGGCTTTTAGGCATGTGAAAAACAGGGTTGAGACATTGGGTGTTCAGGGGCTTTCGGATCGCTGGGTTTTTGTTGCAATCCCGTTATAGCGAAGATTTGATTGTCGCTCAAGTGACATTGTCGGACAGGCGACAACTGTTCCTTTGCGCAAAGCCTTACACTCCGCTTTCCAAAAAATGAAATGCTGTGGCGCAAACCGCGAAACACAGCACCAACATAGGAGCAGGGAGACGATGGCCGAATCGGCTGTTTCAGCTTCTCAAGGCGGGGCACTGATGGAATCTTTAACATTTCCACAGTGTTTGCTTGCCTATGCCCGCACGCGTCCTGAGGCGCCTGCGATGCGCGAAAAGTATCTGGGTATATGGCAAACCACGACATGGTCAGCCTTATCAACCCTGGTGTTGCAAATGGCTGCTGGGTTGGCTGCGCGTGGACTCAAACGCGGCGACCACATCGCACTCATCGGCGATAACCGCCCTAGGCTTTACGCGAGCATGATTGCAGCCCAATGCTTGGGTGCCATTCCGGTTCCGATGTATCAGGATGCGGTGGCTGCCGAAATGGTTTATGTGTTCAGAGATGCTTCGATTCGCATCGCCGTGGTTGAGGATCAAGAGCAAACCGATAAAGTCTTGGAAATCCGCGAGCAGTGCCCGCAATTGAGCGACATTATTTATGACAATGATCGCGGCTTGCGCAATTATCAGCAAAGCGGCATCGAATCGATCGATGCTTTGCTCGAAGCCGGTGCCGTCTACGAACAATCCCATCCAGGCAAGGTTCGCCAGGCGATTGACGAGGGCGGATTTCATGACGATTGCGCGATGTTTTACACCTCGGGCACCACGGGTAATCCCAAAGGGGTGGTCCATACCCATGCAAGTCTGATCCTGCCTTCGCGCACCGTCTCTCAACAAGAAGGCTTGGGCCCGCAAGACGAAGTGCTTGCATATTTGCCGATGGCCTGGATTGGCCAAAACATTTTCAGCTATGCCCAGTGGCTTATCAACGGCTTCACCATCAATATGCCGGAATCGCAAGAAACCGTCATGATCGATATGCGCGAGGTCGGACCGACTTATTATTTCGCCCCACCTCGCGTGCTTGAGGCCTTGCTCACGACCGTTACGATTCGGATGGAGGATGCTTCACCGGGCAAACGAAGCCTTTTTAAGCACTATATGGCCTTGGCCAAACGAATCGGTGGTCGCATACTGGATGGCGACCCCACGGTGAGCTTTAGCGAACGGCTGCAATATCAGTTGGGTGACTGGCTCATTTATGGGCCCTTGCGAAACGCATTGGGCATGAGCCGGATCAAGCTTGCCTACACCGCGGGCGAGGCCATCGGACCCGACTTATTTTCTTTTTACCGCTCGCTTGGGATTAACCTCAAACAACTCTACGGATCAACCGAAACAGCGGTGTGGGTTTGCGTTCAGCCCGATGGTCATGTTCGCGCTGACACGGTAGGAAAGCCTGTGCCAGGTGTTGAGGTGCGCATTCGAGATAATGGTGAGATTGTGGTTCGCAGCCCAGGCCTGTTGCGCGAATATTATAAAAATCCGCAGGCCACCGCCGAGGTTCGAGACGCCGAGGGTTGGTACCACACGGGCGATGCAGGCTACTTTGATCAAGAAGGTCACCTTCGCATCATCGATCGGGCCAAAGACGTCGGACAATTGGCCAATGGGGCCATGTTTGCGCCGAAGTACATTGAAAATAAATTGAAGTTTTTTCCCTTTATCAAAGAGGCTGTTGCTTTTGGTCAGGGCAAATCCGAAGTCTGCTGTTTTGTAAACATTGACTTTGAGGCCTGTGGCAACTGGGCCGAGCGCCGCAATCTTCCTTATGCAGGCTATAACGATCTGGCTGCTAAAGCCGAAGTGTATGACTTGATTCAGGATTGCGTGAATCAGACCAACGCGGATCTTGCCCTCGATCCCAAGCTTGCCGATTCGCAAATCAGTCGCTTTTTGATCTTGCACAAAGAGTTGGACCCTGATGATGACGAACTCACCCGCACCCGCAAGGTTCGGCGTGGATTTATCGCTCAGAAGTATGAGGTTTTGCTTGAAGCAATGTTCTCTGGCAAAGACAGCCAGTACGTGGAGACGCAAGTGAAATTTGAGGACGGCCGAACCGGCGCCGTGAGCGCTACCCTGCGCATCGCAAACGCCAAGCGCCAACAGGGCTTGGCAAAGGCTGCCTGATGAGCCGGCGATCGATCGGCGAGGTGATTCTCGATGTCAAGAACATCTCGCTTAGCTTTGGCGGCGTGAAGGCCTTAACGGATATTAGTTTTAATGTTCGCGAACACGAGATCCGCGCCATTATTGGGCCAAACGGTGCCGGTAAAAGTTCGATGCTCAACTGCATCAACGGTGTGTATACCCCACAGCAAGGCAGCATCACCTTTCGCGGCAAGACCTTTGATCATATGAATTCGCGTGAGGTTGCCGAAATGGGCATCGCCAGGACTTTCCAGAATCTGGCCTTGTTCAAGGGCATGAACGTTATCGACAATATTATGTCGGGACGTAATTTGAAAATGAAAACCAATATTTTCCAGCAAGCGCTGCGTATTGGTGCTGCCGAACGCGAAGAACAAGCACATCGCGAAGTGGTCGAACGCATTATTGATTTTCTGGAAATTCAGGCTTGGCGAAAAACCCCGGTTGCAAGGCTACCCTATGGTTTGCAAAAGCGGGTCGATCTTGGTCGTGCACTTGCCATCGA
>VGHV01000286.1 GCA_016868095.1 Betaproteobacteria bacterium | reverse complement strand
ACCCTGGCGATGGCTGATTCAACAGCAACACTACTGATTCCAGCGCTAATGCGCAAAACGAGACAAGAGGCCCCTGGACTTTCCTGGCGTGTCCGAACGCTTTTCTCGCGCGATCCAAGGGAATTGCTTGCCTCGGCGGAGCTTGACCTTGCGCTGGGCTACTTCCCAGCGGTAGAGGCCGAAGCGATCAGCACCCAGGCGGATCAAAGTCACGCAGCCGATGCCTTTCGAAGCCGGCGTCTCTATGAAGGCGAATATGTTTGCGTTATGCGCCCAGATCATCCTTTGGCGGGCGTGAGCCTCGATCTTGAGCGCTATTGCGCCGCTGAGCACTTACTGGTCAGCTTTTCGGGTCGCCCCCATGGTTTTGTTGACGAAGCGCTCGAAGCCATCGGCCGCAGAAGACGGGTGGTGCTCACGGTGAATCAATTTTTTACGGCGGGCCAGGTGGTCCTCACAACAGACCTGCTGACTGTGCTGCCGACGCACTTTATTGCCTCAAGTGGCATGGCCGAGAAGGTGTTCAGCACGCAGCTCCCGCTACGGCTGCCCTCCCCTCATGTTGACATGCTGTGGCATCACCGAAGCGAGCACCAGGCCGTGCACCGTTATGTGCGTCAATGCTTTATCGAGATCGCAGGGCGAGCAGCTAGCTAAGCCCTACGATCGGAAAAAGGCCTAGGCAGCCTTGACTTGCACGGCCTCGGAAAGCTGGCGTGCGCTCGCATATTCATCAACTAATAACATGCCGTGCTCTGCGCTTTGCCCCAACCATTGCTTCCATAGTTCGGGTTGTTACTCGATGAGAGCGCCCACCGGATCGATGCGAAACGCAGCGTCTTTGAACCGATGCAAAACGACTTCGATGTCCTCAGCGCTTAACCGTTGTTGCAATCCCTGTGCCTGAATACCGCTTGCTCGGGCAAGCATGCGCGCAAAGGCCAGTCCCATGCGCATGCTCACGCCAAACACCGCGTAGCTTGCCCCCTTCACCCGCAACCTTAACGTGAGGCCGTACTGTCCTTCTTCGCCAGTGATCGATTCAACCTGCGAAAACGGCATGCGGTACGGATAGGCAGCTTCACCGAAGACCAATATCGCATCGGATGTCAGAACCCAAAAACCAGCTCCCTTGCTGACCACACGTCCGCGCACGAAGGCTTTTAAGGATTCACGGATCGCAAGCCGTCCCCGCATCGCTTGGACCTCAGCCTCACTGATGAACTGCTCAGCGGCCGGGTTATCGTTACCTGCAAACATTTGCATCAAGGCATCGCCTTGTTTCAAGCTTTCAAAAAGTCCCACGAATCGCCTTCCTTTCGCAGCCTAGGCCGCTCACTAAACACTAAAAACTATTACAAGCATGCAGTGTGATGCGATCGGCATATTTGGCCGGGTAATGTCCCGAATACCCCTATGTATTGGTCGAGCGTGAGGACGACTTCGCGAGCGCTCGACATCACCCATGCCTTTGACCGGGCTTTTGCTTTCATGTCTAATCGCGCTCTCTTGTAGGGAAAGCAAGCATGGAAATGTTCACAATGCCTTGGTGGTCGGCCCTGGCGGCGATCATCTTGATCGACTTGGTACTTGCTGGCGATAACGCGATCGTCATTGCATTGGCAGCGCGCAATTTGCCCTCGCACTTACAACGCAAAGCGATTCTTTGGGGAACCGTTGGAGCCATTGTCGTGAGATCGGTCATGACACTTGGCGTTGTCTGGTTATTGAAAATCCCAGGACTGATGCTTGTCGGTGGACTTGGGCTGCTTTGGATTGCCTACAAACTGCTCACTGACACCGATGACGGTGGCCACGAAGAGGCTGGCGCGACGACGTTTTGGGGTGCGATGAAGACCATCGTCATCGCCGACGCCTTAATGGGCATCGATAATGTATTAGGCGTAGCGGGGGCATCGAAGGGTGCCTTTGACTTGGTGGTTCTTGGCTTGCTCATCAGCATTCCGATCGTTATTTTCGGTAGCACACTTGTGCTGAAGCTGGTTGAGCGCTTCCCCATCATTATTCAACTTGGAGCGGCTGTACTTGCTTACACAGCAGCACACATGGTCACCAACGAAGCCTTGCTCGACGCTTATCTTGACGGCGACGATATGGTTCACAAGGCGATTCGCGCGGCGATTTACGTCAGCGCCATCGTAGGCGTTCTCGGGTTGGGCTGGCTTGCCACGCGAAAGCGTGCGAAGGAACGCTTAGAGCAAGCAGAGTTGGAAGCGGAGACAGCGCGTTGAGCAGGCTCATATTTGGTCCTAGGTACAGCCTCTGGCTTGCGTTTGCGCTCGGATTAAGCTCGGCCCAAGGAGTGCTCGCAGCTCAGCCACCATCGGGGGCCGCACCAAAGGCTGCGAACGGATCCTTGGAGGCAACGCCAAAGGCTGCAAGCGGATCGCTGCAAAGTGCAGCACAACAGCCCAAGCCCGAAGCGTTAAAGCTTGCGCTTAAATCGGCCGAGCAATTCTTAAGCGCGATGGATCAACGCGACTATGCAAGTGCCTGGGATCAATCGGCCAAGCACTTTAAAGCGTCGGTGAGCAAAGAGGTTTGGGTACGGTTGGCAGGCGCAGCACGCGAACCTTTGGGCGAAATTAAGGAACGTCGTGCCGGCTTAAGCCGGGCAACCAAGGATCTTCCCAAAGGTCCCGTTGGCGAGTACATCATTATCAATTTTGAAACCGATATTGCTATTGAACCGATTACCGAAATGCTGGTGATGTACCGCGAAGACGCCCAAAACTGGCGCTGTATCGGTTACTTCGTGCGGCCCCGGTAATACCGGTAAAGAACTCCGGTAGTGCCCTTAGAGCGCTGTCAATCGTGAATCGATACGAGCACGCTGCAATGCGCTCGTTCGATGAGGGCTGTAGAAATCGGACTATTCCACCAACGTTCGAGCCAGCCGCGGTTACGATGGTGTCCAACCACAATTAGATGAGCGCCAATACGCTCGGCCGTATCGGCGATTTGTTCGACCGGATCGCCAAATAAGACTTCACCACTTACCTCAAAACCATGGTCGCGCAACAAGGTCATACCACTATCGAGCCTTCGCTTGGCATGCCCGCGCTGCTCAACGGGGTCAGGCATATCAAGCATGCCGGCCTCGAAGGCCAAATGAGCTGTTGGTTCGGGTACGACAGCGACCAAGTGAACCCGTGCACCGGTCATTTTTGCAACCGCATCAGAATCGATTAGGGCGCGCTGTGAAGCGGCACTCCCATCGTAGGCAAGCAAAATACGTTGGAACATGCTGGTCTCCCTTCAGTGTTTTCAAGGCTCGTGAAAAACCCCGAGTCCCGAGGCTATCCGCCTTCTTGGACATCACAGTATGAAAGACTTTAGAGAAAGATCAAGGCATTTTGCTCATCATTAAGCGGGCATAGTCAGACAAATCGGCGTTGCTAGCTGCCTGTTTTTTTGCCTCATCCCATAAGGCCGCACTTTCCTCGAGCAAACGCGCCTCTGCGCCTGCCGCCCTCACCAGCGACATGCCGATGCCAACGTCTTTGTGCATAAGCCCCAAGGCAAAACCAAAATTCCAGGTTTTTGGCAGGACCGAGCGAGGCCAAATCGTGTTGGTCACAAAACTGCCGCCGCTTGAGGCGTTGATCACCTGATGCATCACCGCCGGGTCAAGTCCAAAGCGCTCGCCCGCAGCAAAGACTTCACTGGTTGCAGCAAAAATCGTCGCTGCAAGCAAATTGTTAAGTCCTTTAAGCGCATGACCGGCACCGTGGCCGCCCACATGGGTGACTTGTGAGCCCATGCTGCCGAGTAATCCTCGGGCTCGCTCGACATCGGGTGCCTGGCCTCCAACCATGATCGCAAGCGTTGCCTTTTCGGCGCCAACCGTGCCACCTGAGACCGGTGCATCGAGAAAGGCGATGCCACACTCGGCAGCCCTGGCTGCCAAAGCCTGGCTGCGCATCGGCTCACTTGAGCTCATGTCGATTAACAAGGAACCTGGCGCAAGACGATGAATAAGGCCTGGTGATCCAGCCTGCCCGAGCGCAACTGCGTCGACCACTGCGC
>VGHV01000285.1 GCA_016868095.1 Betaproteobacteria bacterium | reverse complement strand
AAGCATATGTTTACCCTCATGTCGCGCCATTTTTAGTTGCGCATCGTCTGTTAGTAGCTATCGATAGCCCCGCTTTTCTTGGGCCCTCATCGAACGTCTTGTTGCAAGGCCTTTGTCCATCATCAATGGACTCGCCCGGTCAGGATAAGGGTGGCGCTCGAGGGGGTGGGGTTAGGGCATCTTCAGTCGGAAAAATCGACTGCGTGACCCAACTTTGCATGTCGGGCAACTGAAGCCAGTCAAATATGGGGCTCGTGGCGTAGTTAGGCGAGAGACCTGTGAGATAACAGGCCGTGCAGTGGGCGGTGTGGCTGAGTTCAGTGTCCTTGTCAACTTCGAGCGACGAGCTATGCGATCCTGACGAGATGCAAAGGTCTTGAAAAAACAGGGTCTCGTGTCGCTCACCCTGTAGCCAGGTGTTAATCGCACTTAGAGCGAATGCTGTCGGAGCATTGAATAGGACAAGCCAGCAGGCAAACAAAAATAAGCCGCGATCGCCAGCGCGACAGCGTCTGATGATTCGGGTCGATTGAGGCGTGGCTGTGAAGACGGCTTGCTCCTGAGATGCCTGAAGTATCTCATAGCAGCAATTCGCCGTTGCAAGAGGGGGTTTGCCTAGTTGTCGCTTTTATATGATGTTAGGACTGAGCTATCGATGATAATTGTAACCATACGGTTTTAAGATCGGTATAGTTATCAAGCGCAGCTTTGCCGAGATCTCTGCCAAGCCCTGAATCTTTTCCAAAGCCGCCCCAGGGCAGCCTGGTGTCGGTATGCCCAAAGGTGTTGACCCACACCGTGCCCGATCGGACTGCTGAGGCGACACGGTGCGCCCTGTCGATATCGCGCGTCCAAACTGCCCCAGCAAGGCTGTAACGAGAGTCGTTGGCCTTACGAATCGCATCTTGTTCGGTGTCAAAGGGAATGATGCTCGCAACCGGTCCGAAGATTTCATCCTGCGCAAGCGACATTTGGTTGTCAACATCAACGAATACGGTAGGGGGCACGAAAAACCCGACACCTGCAGGATCGTCCCCGCCGAGCGCACGTTTTGCACCTTCATTCAGACCATTGCGAATCGCTTTGAAGATGCGATCTTTTTGCTGAGCCGAGATAACCGGACCCATGGTCGTACCGGACTCAAAGGGATCGCCTAGCTTAATTTGCGCGGCGCGCTCGCAAAATGCCTGGACAAAGTCCTCGTAGATAGGCCTTGCGACCAAAATTCGCGAGCCTGCAGAGCAAACCTGACCAGCATTGAAAAAGATGCCCGAGGTCGAGGCTTTGACGGATGCTGAGAGGTCCGCGTCAGCGAAAACGATGTTTGCCGATTTGCCCCCGAGTTCGAGCGTGATGCGCTTGCAATCCTCGGCAGCGGTTCGCATGATGTGCTTGCCAACCTGGGGTGAGCCGGTAAAGGCGATCTTATCGACACCTGGATGTCGAATCAATGCCTCTCCCGCTTCCGTACCAAAACCAGGAACGATATTCAATACGCCTTCGGGTAAACCTGCAAGTAGGGAAAGCTCACCAAGTCGAAGCGCAGATAGGGGTGTTAATTCGGCCGGCTTCAGCACGATGGTGCATCCACAGGCAAGCGCTGGAGCAATTTTCCAAACTGCATTCATTAAGGGGAAGTTCCACGGCACGATGGCACCGACCACACCTACGGGTTCGCGCAGCACATATGTCAGGGCGTCAGATCGCGCTGACACGACTTGCCCCTCAAGCTTATCGGCCCAGCCCGCGTAGTATCTCAAACAGTCTATGGCTGCAGGAAGGTCTTGTCGTCTGGTCGCTGCAAGCGGCTTGCCCGCGTCCATGCTTTCTAGCTGAACCATCGTTTCGCGGTCTTGTTCAAGCAGCTCCGCCAAGCGATAAAGCAAGCGGCCTCGTTGTGCCCCAGACATGAAGCGCCAGGTCTTGCTTTCGAGTGCTCGCCGCGCGGCGCCCACGGCTCTGTCGACGTCCGCTGCCTGTCCGCGGGCAATGCTTGTGATGACTTGACCGTTTGCCGGGTCAATGCTGTCAAAGCGAAGCCCGCTTGCGCTAGCCTCCCAACGACCGTCAATTAGCAGTTCAGTAGGAGGAAGCTCAAGGCCTCGACTCGATAAATGATTCGCATCGTGGTGCATGGGAAAGTTCCTTTGTACGCGTGCCTGAACTCACAGCGGTCACAACGACTGTGGGCTCATCATTGTTTGTACAAAGTCTGCGCGCCGTCCAATCAGTTTTTTTAGCAGTTGATTGAAGAAATCTATCATCTGTTTAACAGGCTTAGCGTTTAAGGTCGCTTAAAGCGCTTGCCAACTGATTTCGGTCTCAATCAATGTTGCCAGTGCATGGCTTAGGCTTGGCAGTGGTTCGCGTTTGGCTAGCAAAAGTCCAATCGGATGCGATAAGTCGCCACCTCCAAATGCAATTGCTCGAAGTCCTGGAAGTGGTCCGATCATGCTGACAAATGCCTCGGGCACAATGCCTGCGCCAAGTCCGGATTTGACTTGAGCAAGGACAGACACAAGGGTACTGGCCTCGGCACTGACATGAGCGGTCAATTGCAGATTGGCAAAATGTTGATCAATCAGTCGACGATTTTGCATGTCCCGATTCAATAAGACCAGCGGTAATGAAGCAGCCTGTGCCCAGGTAATCACGCGATAGGATCGCAGCAGTTGCCTTGGAGCAAGCAGCATATAACGTTCTGCATAAAGTGGGCGAAATAAAAGACTCTTGTCACTGCGGCTTGGCGCGTAGCTGAGCCCCCCATCAAGACTGCGGTCGTTGATGCCTCTAACAATTTCATCGGAAGTTTTTGATAATAAGGTGAGGGTAATGCCAGGGTGTCGTCGCTTCAAAGCAGCACTCAATAGCCCCGCAGCAGGTTCGACCGTAGGGATAACACCAAGCTGTAAGTGGCCGCGAATGTCATTGGATGAGTGTTCTAGTTCTTCGATAAGTCCGTCCATCGTATCAAGCACGGAGCGCGCACGCTCGAGTACCACATAGCCTGCCGCGCTTAGGCCCTGATAGCGGCGGTGATCACGTCGCACAATCTCAACACCGAGTTCGCGCTCGAGCGAGCGGATGGCAGCAGAGAGTGTTGGCTGACTGATGTGGGCGCTTGCAGCTGCGCGGTGGAAATTTCCTTCTCGTGCCAATGCTGCAAGGTAGCGCAAGTGACGTAAGTTCATCGCCCGATTCCTCGTGGTGAGATCTGTCGCAAGAGCAACTAAAGGATAGGTGTTTTAGCGTCCAATCTAATTGCTGGCAAAGTGATGTGCGAAAAATCCGATGAGGCCTGCACGTGCCTCTTCCCCTGCTTGAATGTTTGCACCTTGATGAACGCCCTCAGGGTTTATACCGTTACGAATATCGGTTCGAAAGCGCAGCTTTGCTGTACCATCAAAGCCGTGAAAGGCGTTTTCCCATCCGAGAATGCTGATGTTCTCAGACTTTAGACGCAAGCAAGGTTCGGGTGGCGTCCAGTCATCCGATAAGGCCAATAATAGTAGTACGGGCATTGCGGGCTGATAGCCATGCTGCTCCCGATAGTTGCATCCCGGATAAAAAGCAACGGCTGCACGCAGGCCTGGATAAATTGCTTGGAGTTCGGGCGGATCACCGTGGTGTGTGTAGGCTAACACCGTACTGCCACCATTAGACCAGCCCATCAAGCCAAGGCGGCCCTTGTCGACAGCCTCATGCCGGCTAAGCCAGGCAAGCGCAGCAGCCGCATCGGCTCTTCGTAATGTCTGACTGACTTGAGCCCTCCCTCCACGGGCTCTTGTACAAATTTCCTTCACACCACGAGCGCTAAAAGAGTCTAAGGCCAGCACATGCCAGCCCATGTTGGCTAGCAATTCGGCATAGCTTCTCATGCGTTGATCGGGTAGGCCTTGCCGGTTGAGCATGCCGCCGCATCCGTGTAAGAGAAGAATCGCTGGTGCGATGTGATCAGACGGGTGCTGTTGACGTGGCGCTCCGATCCACCACCAGGCTGTTATATGTTCGCTTGGGCCATGATTGACAGGGATATTGATCGCTTGCTGAGCATCAGCCTTCATTGGA
>VGHV01000284.1 GCA_016868095.1 Betaproteobacteria bacterium | reverse complement strand
AGCGCAAAGCGCTCAAGATCCGATCCGCCGGGGTTTCGCTGGCCATGTAAGGCCTTTAAGCGCAAGTCCATGTTCCAGCGGCTGCCTGCTCGCAACCTAGTGCCCGCATCGCTCTTGTCGGTCCTAATCGTTACAAGCACCTGCGAACCGACCGGACACCACGAAGCGGCTCGTTCGCAGGCGGTTACTCGAAATGGGAAGCTTGCACTCCGGCCATCGTCATTGCGCCGAACAAGCCCGTCGATGAAGCCTTCAAAAACGAGTCTTTCCGCCTCAAGCCCATGGGGAAGGCGCTGCTCAAGGGCAGACTGAGCCTGAAATCCTGCCCAAAAAACACCAGCGAGCAGGCTAACAAGCATCGCTAAGAGCGCACTTGCAGAAGACGGTAACAAGGCCAATGTGATCAACCAAGCTACAAAGCAAAGGCCCGCTAGTGCCAGGTATTCAGCAAAGACAGGCAGCTCGGTTAACTGTTGTACCAAGAGGCAGCCGGCCATAAAGAACCAACCGGGATGCAAGTGAAAGAATGCATGTGGACTCACCCATGCGGAGTCCTAGAGCAGGCTCATCGCCCTACAGCTTGCGTTTGAATCGCTGAAGATTATCTGCAAAGGTATCGCTGAGCTCTTGCAGCGTTTGGCCACGAAGCTTTGCCAAACAGTCTGCGATCGCTGGGAGCTGACATGGTTCGTTGGGACGCTCTGGCGTCGAAGCGAACCAACTTGGTTTGATATCCGGTGCGTCAGTCTCGAGCAGCATGCTACTGAGCGGCAGCTTTTGGGCAAGTCGACGGATACGCCGCGAGCCTTGATAGGTCAACGATCCGCCAAATCCCAAAAACATGCCCTGCCCGATCAGCGCATGAGCTTGCTGCTCGCTACCATTAAACGCGTGGACGATGCCGCGCTTGATGTTAAAACGCCGCAGCCCTGCGAAAACTTGGTCCGATGCGCGCCGCGCATGGACAATAACGGCCAAATCGTATCGCCGAGCCAAACGAAGTTGCTGCTCAAAAAACCATTGTTGCAAGTCAAATGGCGGATGACCTGGATACAAGTCCAAGCCTATTTCGCCCACCGCAATGAGCTTCTCATCGCTGCGAAGACGAATAATCCACGACTCAAGTAGATCGATATGAGAGGCCTTGGCACCCTGAACGTAAAGGGGATGAATGCCGAGGGCGTAGTCGGCACCTTCCAAGTGCTGCGCAATGGAATACACCGATTCAAATGCACTGGTCGACACGGCTGGAACAATCCACTGTCGGACACCGAGCTCAACCGAACGATGCAACACTGCGTCAAAATCAGCTCGAAACTCAGCAGCATCAAGGTGACAGTGGCTATCACACCATGCATAGATTTTGGGCGACTCGACGCGCATCGCTATAGAAACTTACCGTAACAGTCCGTTTTCTAGCACGACAAGCCTGTCGCAAGCATTAGCCAATGCATGGTCATGGGTCACTAGCAACAAGGCCGTACCCGATTCTTGGGCAAGCTCACGAAAGAGCCCAAAGACTTGCAAAGCACTTTGCTCATCGAGATTACCCGTTGGCTCATCGGCAAGTACACAGGCTGGCTGGTGAACCAAGGCTCGTGCAACGGCTACTCGTTGGCGTTCACCCCCAGACAATGCCGAAGGACGATGCTCGAGCCTATCGGCGAGGCCAAGGCGCACAAGCATCATCGAAGCACGCTCTGCGGCTTCCCTGCTCTTCATCGAGGCAATACGAAGCGGGAGACTTACGTTATCGATAGCCGAACACTCCTCAATAAGATGATGAAACTGGTAAACAAAGCCGAAACGCCGATTCCGCAAACGATCAATATCGGCGTCAGACATCGCAGCGAGCGATTGACCTTCCCAGCATATATCGCCTGCGTCGGCCTTTTCAAAGCCTGCTAATAGGTGGAGCAAGGTGCTCTTTCCAGCGCCTGATCGACCCATGATCGCGAGTGATTCGCCAGCACGAAGGTCCATGGAAACCTGTCGCAAAATAGAAATCGGTCGATCGGCCGCAAGCCCGCTATAGGACTTTGTCAAAGCTTGAACCTTAAGCAGATCAGCCATGTCGCAAGGCGTCGGCAGGCTTGGTTGATGCTGCACGCCAGCTCGGGTATAGCGTTGCCAAAAACGACAAGCACAAGGCAATAAGCGCTACTTCGAATAGATCGCTGACATGCAAATCGGTAGGAATCCGCTGCAACAAATAAATGCCTTTTGGCAACACTTCGAACCCAAACATGCGTTCTAGAAAGCGTAGCACCGCATCAAGTGAGGCAACAAGTACGAGGCCAAGGCCAAGACCTAAACCGGTGCCGAGGCTGCCTGAGGCTAATCCTTGAAACATGAAGATTCGCATGACCGACCATCGCCCTGCCCCCATACTTCGCAAAATCGCGATATCGGCACGCTTATCAATAACCGTCATCACGAGCATCGACACCAAGTTAAAACTCGCCACTGCAACGATGAGCGTGAGAATAATGAACATCATGCGTTTTTCGACTTGAACAGCCTCGAACCACACCCGATTTTCTTGGGACCAATCACGTAACTCATAACGGTCATCGAGCCATTGTGCGAGCTCGCTTGCGATCCGCCGAACGAGCAAGGGATCGCTGGTCAGGATTCGCCAATGTTGTGCCTGCTGTTGACGATTAAGTTTAAGTGCATCGTCGAGATGAACAAGCGCCAATGCGCTATCGTATTCATAATGGCCAGATTCAAAAACGCCTGCCACTTCAAACTGCCTCATCCGTGGTGCGAAACCAGCACCATGGTTGCCCAAATCTGGCGCCATCACCACAATCCGGTCGCCTGGCAGGACTCCAAGGCTTCGCGCAAGTTCACGCCCAAGGATAATTCGCCACGCGCCCCCTTGAAGTGAGTCGCGAAGTGCCTCGGGCATTGCAGCGACCATGCTTGACACCTTTGCTTCATCACGAGGATCGATGCCGCGTATTAAGGCAGCACGAAGTACCTCATCGCGGGTCAGCAAGACTTGCAAGGGCTCAAAGGGAGCAATACCCAATACTTCAGGGTGAGCGGCAATCGTTTGGAGCACTTTTGCATCGTGCGACTGCGGCTCAGCCCGCAGATGTAATTCCAGATGCGAGACCACCGAAAGCATTCGGTTTCTCACCTCCTTCTGAAACCCGTTCATCACTGAGAGCACGGTGATCAAAGCAGCCACTCCAAGTGCGATGCCAAGCACCGATAAGAGTGCAATAAAGGATATAAAGCCGTTGCCGGTTGGGTTTGAGCGTCTTCCACGCCAATAAGCCCATGCGAGTTGCCATTCAAATTGCATAAGAAGAGTTTGCCACAGCCATACAATGCAAGGCATGGACTCAAGCATCTCATCGACTCGCAGTACAGGCCCGCGTACCATGGTATTCGTTTTAGACGGTTACCTGCAAAGCAAGGCATGGCCGGAATTGGCAGGCACATGGCAGTCGTTGTGGGAGGCTTGCCAGTTGGTCGAACGCTGGAACGAGACATCGGCGTCGCCACGATGCCTCGCCATTGAGCATTGGCTCTGTCAACAACTCGGATGGGAGCCGTGTGCACTTAGTGGCCTTTCCTGCTGGCCAATGCAGGATTCAGCAGGTATTAGCTCGGAGCTTCTTTCTGCTTCACATGATGTGCTTGAGCTGAATCATGCGCCTGAGCTGGAAATTGTGGCCCATCAGGAGATTTTGCTGACGCCTTGTCACTTCTATGTTCGCTTGGACCATGTCGGGGTATCGAGCCTGGGCGATCGACCTTTGGGTTGGGATGAATCCATTTCGCTGCGACGAAGTCTGAGCGCAGATTTACTTGAATGGTCAAGCTGGTTCGACAGCGAGATCGATATAAAAATCCGTAGTCCCATGCACTGGGTGCTTAAGATCAACAAGCGCCCAATCGATGTTGAAGGATGTTCCCTCGTACTTGCTGAAGGCTTAAATGTTGAGCAATATTTGGCGCGCGGCGAAAAGGCAAGGCTTTGGCGACGGGTTTTGAATCAGATTCAAATGATCTGGTACGAACACTCAGTGAATGTCGCACGTGCTGATGCAGGTCTGCAACCGGTAAATGCGCTTTGGCTTG
>VGHV01000283.1 GCA_016868095.1 Betaproteobacteria bacterium | reverse complement strand
CTTGTGATAACCATCTTTGCGATCAAAGACGGAAATGACTTGGCCTGCTAAAGCCAATAAGTGGGGGGGCGATAGTCTCAAATAGATTCTCAACAAGCGGTGCTCCACTTGCCGCCTTGGTGATACATTGCGCTTGCATCACCGGGCGACGACCGACGATGGCGGCAAGTCTTCCACCGGGCTTAAGCCTGCCAAGGAGCTCAATGGGCACTGTTTCAACGCTACCTGATAAAACAATAACGTCCCATTCGGTGAGTGTCGTTGCTGAGGGCTTTGAACCATCGGCGTGAATCACCTCGACCTGATAGAGACCCGCGCGCTTAAGATTCTCGCGCGCAAAGTTGGCGAGACCTTCGTGGATTTCAAGGCTCACCACCCTCATGGCCCTGCTTGCGAGCAGGGCTGCCATCCAACCCGAGCCGGTTCCAATTTCAAGAACACTCTCGCCCCGCTTAATCTCGAGCGCCTGTACCAGCCGCGCATCGACTTTGGGCGCCAACATACACTGGCCGCTGTCAAGGCTGTCGATATGCAAAGGTATTTCAACATCACTAAATGCGAGCTGTCGCATGGTTGCTGGGACAAAGTCCTCGCGACGAAGTTGCAAGTGGCTCTCTAGAACCGCCTGGTCGAGCACTCGCCAAGGGCGAATCTGTTGTTCGACCATATTGAATCGTGCACGTTCAAAATCCATTGTTATTCGACGCTCCCTTTTTAGACAGGCCTTGTTATTGTAGGCCTTTGTGCCTTGTTTGCGGGCCCTTAGGCCCAGATAGCGCGGCTTCCGTGCCCTCAGTCGATGATGGCGCGGCTTCCGAGCTCGATTGTCTAACACCAGAACCTGAAATCTTTTGCTTAAGATTATCTAAGAGGGCGTAAAGCACGGGCACAACCAGTAAGGTTAGGATGGTTGAAGCAATTAAGCCGCCAATAACTGCCTGACCCATGGGAGCGCGTTGCTCTGAGCCAGCGCCGAGACCGAAAGCGAGCGGGGCCATCCCAAAAATCATCGCAAGTGTGGTCATCAAAATAGGCCGCAAACGTATTTCGGCGGCCTGTAAAAGGGCTTGCGAGCGTTCAAGACCTTGAGCGCGCGCCTGATTGGCAAAGTCAATTAACAAAATCGCGTTTTTGGTGACCAAACCCATCAACATAATGAATCCAATCATCGAAAACATATTCAACGTGGATCCGAAATAAAGTAATGCCAAGACCACGCCTATCAGGGATAAGGGTAGCGACACCATGATTGCTACAGGCTGAATAAAGCTGCCAAATTGCGAGGCGAGAATCATGTAAATGAAGATGACGGCCAACATGAGTGCTTGTGCGGCGTAGCCAGCGCTTTCAACCATGTCCTTGGTGGACCCTCCGGTAACAAAGCGATAGCCCGGTGGAAGCGGCACTTTGCTCAATGCCTCTTGCACGGCAAGACCGACGGTGCCGGGAGGAACACCATCTGCGCCTGCTGTGATGGCGACTTCTCGGACCAGATCTTTGCGATTAATTTGTGTGGGTGCACTTGACTCGCTTAAGCTTGCAATGCTGCGAAGGCTAAGCGTTCGAGGGCTTCCATCAGATTCAAACAAACCTGTTGTAATAGGTATACGGCCCAGATCGTTCAAACTATTTCGAAATCCTTGGGCAAGTCTTACCCGAACCTCATAGTTTTCGTCATCAGGTCCTCGCCACGTGGTCGCCACATCACCTGCAAGTAAGGTACGCAAATTTGAAGCAATTTGCGCTAGGCCCACACCTTGATCTGCTGCCTCGATACGTTGTAAAACAACATCGATGGCTGGTTTGCCCGGTTTTGACGAGGTGTCGACATCAACGATACCGGGTATCTTTTCGATATTTGGCAGCACTTCGGCAACGATCCGGTTGAGTTCGCGGCTATCAGGGCCTTGCAAACTAACCTGTATCGGCTTACCTGCGCCGACTGCATCACCGCCACCCACATCGGTGACTGTGAC
Organism: Betaproteobacteria bacterium; assembly: GCA_016868095.1. GTDB lineage: Bacteria > Pseudomonadota > Gammaproteobacteria > Burkholderiales > Burkholderiaceae_E > UBA3064. The sequence continues at coordinate 2,123 of VGHV01000283.1, read as the reverse complement.
GCCGGGAACTCTGCCCATGATGGCGCGCACCGGTGCACGCATTTGGTCGACCGACATGGGTCGTTGTGGGCGCGGAACCAAACGCAAAACAATAGTGGCGTAATTTTTTCCCTGCGCTAATCCGCTATTTATCGTTGTGTACGAATCGGTGACGCCTGGCAGTTGTCTTAGGGCTGATTCAACCAGGTTCGATTTTTGCTGCGTGAGTGCAAGTGATGAACCTTCCGGGGTATAAAATCGAATATAGATTTCATTATTATCTGCAACAGGTACAAATTCTGTACCAACAAAGCGAAGCATCGGAAAAGCGCCAAAAAACGCGATAAGCGCGATGAGCATGGTCTTGGCTCGATGACGCAAACCCCAGCGCAGTAAGTCAACATAAAGCGATTCAAGTGAGGCCATCGCCGCTTGGAATTTGCGAAGCAACCAAGCAATCGGTCCTTTGCCGCGCGGCCCATGAGCGTCAGGGTCGCGCCACACGGACGAGAGCATGGGATCAAGCGTGAAGGACACAAGCATAGATAACAGCACCGCGAAGGCAACCGTAAGTCCGAATTGCTTGAAAAATCGTCCGATAATGCCTTCCATAAAACCAATTGGAAAAAAGACCGCAACTATTGAGAACGTGGTTGCTGCCACTGCAAGGCCAATTTCCTGGGTACCCTCGAAGGCCGCCGTACGGTGTGCTTTACCCATGGCCTGATGACGCACGATGTTTTCTCGCACAACAATTGCATCGTCGATTAATAATCCGACGCAAATGGCCAGTGCAAGCAGCGTGACCAAATTGATTGAAAAGCCAAGCAAATACATCACTGAAAACGTGCCTATCAACGATATCGGCAAGGTCAGTCCAGTGATCACTGTTGATCGCCAGGAGGATAAAAACAAGAACACAATCAAGACGGTGAGTGCTGCACCCTCAATAATATTACGCTGAACACTTGCCACTGAGTTACGAATCGCACGCGAGGCATCGCGTACCACCACGATGTCAACGCCCGGTGGCAGTTGCTCCTTTAATGCTTGTGCGCTGCGAATCACAGCGTCGACCACGGCAATGGTATTTTCCCCTTGCGCTTTAACCACATCAAGTGCGATTGCGCGTTCGCCATTGACCAAGGCCATACTCTCAACTTCTTGTTCACCATCCACCACACGAGCAACTTGCGACAAAAATACAGGCTGCCCCTGACGACGGGCGACAATCAAGCGCGCAAAATCCTCGGGCGCCATGATGCGTCCGGTGACTTGAACAACCCGGTCCCGATCGCCCGATTGAATGGGCCCGGCGGGCAAATCCTGGTTTTCCAGCCTTAGCGTATTCATCACCTGGTCGACCGATACCCTCAAAGCCTCCATGCGAATAGGATCAAGTTCAATCGCAATTTCACGGCGTACCCCACCCACTACCGTGACTCGACCGACGCCTCGAACGTTTTGTAAACGCCTTTTGATCAATTGATCAGCAAGTGTGGTGAGCTCGCGCGCAGGCACTTTCTCGCTCTTGAGGGCAAGCGAAACCACCGGGTTTTCGTCGGGATCGAATCGGGTTATCAAGGGTTCTTTGACCCCCGCTCGAAAGGCAGGTTTTACAAGCGCTATTTTTTCTCGAACTTCTTGGGCCGCCTGGACAGGATCGATATTTAAATCAAAGCGGATAATCACCAACGAAAGCCCTTCGTAGGACCGCGATGCGATCTCCTTAATGCCGCTGATGGTATTGACTGCCTCTTCAACTTTTCGAGTGATTTCGGCTTCGATGACTTCGGGTGCTGCGCCCCCAAACTCGGTTTGAACCAAAACAACGGGAAAATTAATATCGGGAAATTGCTCTACTGCGAGGCGTTGATAGGAAAATAGCCCAACCACCACGAAGGCAAGCATGACCATGGTCGCAAAGACCGGATGTTGAATCGAAACGCGGGTAAACCACATAAGCGGCTCTTGTGCTTAGGGTTGGGTCAACTGCACAGGCACGCCGCTCTTCATCGCGGTACTTCCGCTTGAACTAGTCCCTAGCGCGGTCGCAATCACTGCGTCGCCCTCATTCAGACCTTCTAAAATTTGTATCATACCAAGGGCGCCATTAGGAGCCTTAGTGCGATCGTCTCGAATAC
>VGHV01000282.1 GCA_016868095.1 Betaproteobacteria bacterium | reverse complement strand
GATTGATCGCCATCTGATCGGCGTAGGCCCGAACAAGTTGATGGTATTGCGGGTTATCGAGCAAGAATGCATCGTGGCCATGGGGCGCATCGATTTCGGCGTAGGTGACCTCTAAATCACAAGCCAATAGGGCTTGAACGATTTCACGGCTTCGCGCCGGGGAAAAGCGCCAATCGGTAGTGAAGGATGCAACGAAAAAGCGACAGCTCGCCTGTGCCATGGTTTTACTCAAATCGCCAGCAAATGCGCGTGCGGGATCGAAATAATCAAGCGCTCGGGTGATGATCAAATAGGTGTTGGCATCGAAATAGCCTGCAAACTTCTCACCCTGATAGCGCAAATAAGATTCGATTTCAAATTCGATATCGAATGTATACCGATAAGCCTCATCAGGGTCTCGATCGCGCAAAAGGCGGCCAAAGCGCTCTGCCATCACATCGTCGGACAGGTAAGTGATGTGGCCAATCATGCGCGCCACTTGCAATCCGCGCCTTGGCACCACCGCAGCGTCGTAAAAACGCCCGCCGTGAAACTCCGGGTCGGTGATGATCGCACGCCTTGCGACTTCATTAAACGCGATGTTTTGCGCAGACAGCTTCGCCGTGGAGGCAATACAAATGCAATGCGCCAGACGCTTGGGATAAAGCAAGCTCCAAGCCAGCGCTTGCATACCGCCAAGACTACCCCCCATCACCGCTGCAAAGCACGCTATGCCAAGCCTGTCGGCAAGCCTTGCTTGGGCGTGTACCCAATCTTCGACCGTGAGCACCGGAAAGTCGGGGCCCCATGCCTTGGCTGTGGCCGGATTAATCGACATCGGTCCGGTCGAACCAAAACAGCTCCCAAGGTTATTGACACCCACAACGAAAAATCGTTGCGTGTCGATCGGTTTACCTGGCCCAACCATGTTGTCCCACCAGCCAAGCTCGCCGACTTCATTAAGTCCTGCAACATGATGCGAAGCGTTTAAGGCATGGCAAATCAGAATCGCATTCGAGCGCGCAGCATTGAGTTTGCCGTAGGTTTCAAAGACCAGTTCGTAGTCGGCAAAGCTCCCCCCCGCAGCCAAAGCGAGTGGCTCGCCGAAATACATCCGCTCAGCCTTAACCTGCATGGCACTAGGGCTCACAGCAGCCCCCTCAAGCTGGCGTCAGCCGGGCAAGAAACTGCGGCAAACGCTCAAAATCTTCGCTTGCCAACACCCTTTGCAATCGGACGCTCAGCGAGGCCAGGTCCGCGCGCAGCAGGGCTTGTTTGACCGGCAGGAGATGCGCTGGGTGCATCGAAAACTGGCGCAAACCCATCGCTGCTAAAAGCAGCGCCGCCCGGGGCTCTCCGGCCATCTCGCCACATACGGCAACAGGCTTGGCTGCGCGTTGGGCTGCACGAATCGTTTGCTGGATCAACCGCAAAACAGCGGGATGAAAGGGATCATAAAGCGAGGCCACATGATGATCAGCGCGATCAATCGCCAGGGTGTATTGAATTAAATCATTGGTGCCAATCGATAAGAAGTCGAGCCTCTTGGCAAAGGAAACCGCACAAATTGCCGCCGCTGGAACCTCGACCATCCCGCCGATGGCGATCGCTTCATCGAATTGCAAGCCTTGCTTGCGCAATTGCTGCTTGGCCTGCTCAATACGCATCAGGCTTTGCTCAACCTCATGGGCATGCGCAAGCATCGGAATCAGAATACGTGCCTTTCCGTGGGCAGACGCCCTAAGAATCGCTCTTAACTGGGTGAGAAACAAGCTCGGTTCTGCCAGACAAAAACGGATTGCTCTTAGGCCAAGTGCAGGGTTTGGGGCTTGGTGAACGTCCTCACCACTCACGCCAAGGGCCTTGTCAGCACCCACATCAAGTGTTCGTATGGTCACAGGCCGCGGCGACATCGCTTCAATCGCAGCCCTATACGCTCGGTACTGTTCCTCTTCATCGGGCAAGCGGCTACGGTTTAAAAACAAGAACTCTGAGCGAAAAAGGCCAATGCCTTGTGCACCCGCTGCAATCGCATCGCTTGCCTCGGCAGGCGTTTCGATATTGGCTTGCAACTCGATGGCCTGCCCATCAAGACTCACGCAAGGCACATGGACGAGACGTAGCAAACGCTGGCGATCGAGCACCTCTTGCGCTTGCAAATTGCGGTATTCGCTAAGCATTGCCTCATCGGGCGCCACCACCACAACGCCGCGATGACCATCCAGGATCACCAAATCATCATCGCGAATCAACTCGCTTGCCCGGCCTGCGCCCACCAGCGCAGGCACATTCATGCCGCGGGCCAGGATCGCCGTATGCGAGGTCACCCCACCTTGATCGATGACAAAGCCCAACGCATGGCGAAGCTGCAACATGTCAGCAGGCGCAATATCGGCAGCCACAATCACCGCGGGCTCATCGGCCATGGCATGCGCACTCGGGCTGCCTGCGAGTCGACGCAGCACACGATCGGCAACTTGTTGCACATCGCGGCCACGCTCACGAAGATACTCGTCTTCGATCGCTTCAAACTGGGCAGAAAGCTCTGCCGCTTGTGCCGACAAAGCCCACTCAGCGCACCATCGCGACTGACGAATCGCCTGCGCAGCCTCCCCGGTAAACGCTGGGTCGTCGAGCAGCATGGCATGGACTTCGAGTAAGGCCTTGGCCTCGGGCGGCGCATCATCGGGCAATTGCGAGCCGACCGACTGAAGCTCATGTTGAACCTCACGCATCGCCGCTTGCAGGCGCGCAACCTCGGCTTCGGTCTCGGCTGCTTTGATGTGGTAGTGCGGCACATCGACCTGATGGCCCGATTCGATAAGGCGCGCTCGTGCGACCACAATGCCAGCGCTCACACCAATACCGTGCAGGCTAAACATCAGCCAAGCTCCCCAAACCCGCTTGCAAACAGGTCCACCATGGCCTTGACCGCGTCGTGCTCATCAGCGCCATCGGCCGATACGATGAGCGTAGCGCCTTGAGGTGCAGCTAGCATCATCACGCCCATGATGCTTTTGGCGTTGATCTTGCGGCTGCCGCGTGCCAGCCAGACATCGCACTTGAAGCTCGATGCGAGCTGTGAAACCTTAGCTGAGGGTCTGGCGTGAAGCCCAAGTTTATTGACGAGGCTTACTTCGCCCTGGGTCATTACGCAGCCTCCTTCGATGGGTTGGCCATCTCGCAAATCGCATGCTGTCCGGTCGCACTGACCGCAGCCACAAGTTCTGAAAGCTCCATGCGCCGATTACCGAGGGCCTTCAGTAACATCGGCAAATTCACACCCGCGAGCACTTGCACCCTTTGGGGTTGTGCCAAACGTATGGCAACCCTCGATGGGGTTGCTCCAAAACAATCGGTTAAAACCAGGAGCCCCGATCCGTCGTTGATGCGCAGCGCCAATTCGCAGGCTGCCCGATACGCTGCTTCAGGGTCTTCGTCGGGAATCACATCGAGCGCGGCCAATTGCGCAGGCAAGCGACCAAATACGTGACGGGTCGCACGAATAAGCGCTGTGCCCAGCGGCTCATGCGAGATCACCAAGACCCCGATCATTGCTGGCAGACCTCGGTCAGTTTGCGCACAAACATGCCCGCTACATCAAAGCCCGTCTGGTCCATGATTTCACGAAAACATGTGGGCGATGTGACATTGATTTCGGTTAAGCGCTCGCCAATAATGTCCAATCCGACCAAAAATAAGCCTCGCTCGTAAAGCCTGGGCGCCAGGTATTCGCCGATGCGGCGATCTGAGGCAGTCAAGGGGCGGGCTTCGGCCCGGCCTCCAGCCGCCAAATTACCTCGCGACTCCCCGGCCTGGGGAATCCTTGCAAGTGCAAAAGGCACGACCTCGCCGCCGATCAACAACACCCGCTTATCGCCTTGCAAAATCTCAGGAATATAAGCCTGGGCCATCACGCTGCGGCGACCGAATTGGGCCATGGTTTCAAGAATAACCGACAGGTTAGGGTCATCGGCACGCGCCTGAAAAATCGAAGCCCCACCCATGCCATCCAAGAGCTTGAAAATCGCAAGCTTATGCGCTTGCACAAAGGCTCGCAGCTTTTGCGGATCACGACTCACCAAGGTGTCGGCAATAAACTGCGGAAACTCCAAAATGGCAAGCTTTTCATT
>VGHV01000281.1 GCA_016868095.1 Betaproteobacteria bacterium | reverse complement strand
GCTAAGCCATGCTGCCGCCAAGAAGGAGGTGGTACATGAGACAAGAAATTCTACTTAGTAGAATTTGAAAGGATTTGAAGTATAGAAAAAGTATCGGTCTGAATCTGGGCTCGAAGATTGTCGCCTGACTATTCATCGCCTACCGATTAAGGTGACGTAAGCATTCTGCGGTTTCGTTTATTTAGAGCTAGCTAGCACAACACGCCAAAAGAGTTTTCTATATGGAGGAACTGGCTATGAAAGTCATCGTCGATGTTCTAGCTACAGCCGGCGCGCCTCATGCAGAGCGGCGTGCTGCGCAGCTTGCCTTTCTTGAGCAGCGCGCGCAACTTTGGCAAGACATTCACGAATGTAGATTCCCCAGTACCTATATCTCAAGCAACGGTCGCAAGTTTGTCGGCGCATCCCGGCGGACCGCAATTCGCTGCGACTTCTTATTGGCAAACAAGATTGTGCTCGGTGCCAGGTACGCAAGGGATCGCATCGCCGATCTCGCGCAGCGTGACCTCCTCTTCTATGTTCTGCGTGACAGAGAGGTATTTCCACACAGGACAGGAACCAAGTTCTACTGCTGCCCAAGGTGCACCTCAAAGCTTCTTGAATGCGTTAGGGCTAAGGTCTTCCGCTATGTCGACAATGAGAAGTGGAAGGCTGCCATTGAGTCTGAAGGTGAGTGAGTCCGAGAGGTGTGTCTTTGAAGTCCGAATAATTTACAAACCGTAAATTAACCGTGTAATCGAGAAATTCGAGCCAAAGCGATTGAGACGTTGTTCGGCCCGAAAGCACTCAGGCATTTGCAGCAAGACGAGCAGATTGAATCACCATGTTCGTATGCGCCACTCCCAGAAGCGGAGTCAAGCAGTTCAAGCTTTGGCCTCTTCGAATCATGGCGCTCAGAATGTGATCGTGCTCGGTGCGCTGGCCGTCCAACATATTTCTGAGCATGGATGCGGTAAATGATGATCCAGTGGCGGTAAGCATTTCTAACGCCTTGACAGATGCCTCGGCGCTGACCGGGTGACCGGAAGCCTGCGCGACACGGCAACATTCATCGTACATCTGCACCATCGTCTCTTTGGCATGGTTTGTGGCCACGATTTACCCTCTTGAGAAGAATCACGTGCACCTATCGTCAGGCGGTGCATATCTGTGAGGCGTCGGACCGCACCTTCGGGTGTGATGGTGGCTGCGATGTGCGCCACACCGCCCATCACACGTGCTCGGCCAAGCTGAACATCGAGTTTGTCCAAGTGTTCGAGCGCCCACGATCAGTAGTTTCATAGTTTTCTCTCTTTTGCTCAACCGAGTGGGTGACATTTTGTTCATCGGGCTTGTGCGTTACCGGGTTGCTCACCCGGTCGGAAAAGGAGGGGGCTGTTCAATGGATTAGCTGATCCCCGCATTGCAAAAGCCCTGGTAGCAATGCGATTGAAACGTGACGGTTGTTGAGGGAATAGATTTGGAGATTGCAACGGAACTTCACCAGAAAGTTGATGAGTACAGATCCATCGCACGATCTGTGAATTTCCCTGTGGTGGCCTGTGACAGAAAACCGAAATCCCCGGGGGCTTTCCAGTCCGTGGCTCCATTAAGCGATCACTCTCTGGCTCCATTCATCCGATTCACCGTCTGTGCAGAGCACTGCCCAGGCAGCGCTGCGTGACCCTGATAGAACGATTATTATACTTGGAACCTCTTATGAAACAGCAATTGGTACGTAACTTCATCATTTCGCGTTGTTTTAGCGCTGTATTCACCGCACTTGCCTTAACAGTAGCGACGAATGGACAGGCGCAACCCCTGCGCGCCTTGCCCATTTGGTCCGCTGCAGAGATGAAAGCGCAATGTGAACGGGGGCTGGCCGATGCGGCAACGGCCGTCGATGCTTTGAAAGCGCTTGATGCGAAGGGGGACATCAAGCGCACGCTGCTCGAATTCGATGCGCTTGGTGGAATCATTCAAGACGTGGCGTCGATTGCTGGCCTAATGATGAGCACTTCACCAGATGCAAGCGTCCGCACCGAAGCTAGCAATTGCTCCAGAAAGTGGAATGCATATTGGACTGCGCTTTACCAAGATAGGGGCTTGTTTGCGAAGCTACCAAAGCAAGGTGGCGATGCCATTGATCAAAAGTACTTAAACGATCTGCGCCGACGATTTGAATCATCAGGTGTTCAGTTGGATGCTTCAAAGCAAGAGATAGTTCGCAAAATTAGAAAGGAAATGAATGATTTAAGTTTGGAGTTTGAGCGAACGCTTCGTGACAATGGTGCCAAGGTGGCATTCACGCCGGAAGAGGTTCGGGGCGTACCAGCCCAGGTTCTAGACAAGGCAGGTCGTGACGACCAGGGGCGATACCTACTTGGGTTTAGCTATCCGGAGTACATCCCCTTTATGGATTTTGCTCATAGTGACGAGGCCAAGAAGCGCTATTACATCGCTTTCACAAATCGTGGGGGAGCTCGTGACGTAGCGATTTTGGCGGAGCTAGCCGTTTTACGTGATCAATTGGCTAAAGTTATGGGCTATACAACCTATGCCAGTATGGTGACCCAAGATCGAATGGCCGCCAACCCACATGCTGTCATCGCTTTTCTTGAGAACGTACGAAACGCGGCTGAGCCTCGCGAGGCCAAAGAACTCGATGAGATCAAGGACTTTATGAAGGCCCAAGGTGCTAAAGAAGCACTCAGTCGATGGAATATCGCCTACTGGCAGGCGAAGTTGCGCCAGTCGCGGTATCAAATTAATCAAGAAGAAGTGAGGGCATTTTTTCCGACCCAAGCATCCATCGAGTTTTCCTTGGACATTGCCTCCGAGCTTTATGGTGTGGCATTCAGTCGCACCACGCTACCAACCTGGCACGAGTCGGTCACCGTGTGGAAGGTCAGACGAAAGGGGGCAATGGCCACCGATCAACCCCTTGGGTTGATTTATTTGGATCTATTTCCTAGACCAGGGAAGTTCACTCACGCTGCAGCCTTTCCAACACGTGGGGTCAGCCGCGTTTTGGGTCGCAAGCCGATTTCTGTCATGGTGGCAAACTTCAATGACAAGGGACTTAACTATTCAGAGTTAAGAACATTGCTTCACGAGTTTGGACACATCTTGCACGGTGTACTTTCTGATACAAGGTATCTGGGACACGCGGGTACGAGCGTGGAGCGGGACTTTGTGGAGGCGCCATCGCAAATGTTTGAGGCGTGGGGCCAAAATGAGCAAACGCTGAAGCGCCTAAGTGACCGTTGCAAGCCGAGTTGCCCGACGATCACTGCTGAATTGGTCCAACGTCTGGAAGCGTCAAGACGATTCGGCCAGGGTATCGGCTATAGCAGGCAGCGTGTGCTCGCTAGTTTTGACATGTCTTTGCACGATATCAAACCGGGCAGCAAGCCAGATGCGCTGGAAGTGTGGAAAGAACTCCAGGCTAAGACACCACTTGGCTATGACGAAGGAACCTTGTTCCCCTCTGCATTCGGGCATCTTGCGGGAGGTTATGCCGTCGGTTACTACGGTTACCTATGGGCTGAAGTCATTGCATTCGATATGCGTTCTGCATTCGGAGAAAACTTGATGGATACGGCTGTTAGCAGCCGCTATCGAGATACGATACTAAGTCGAGGTAGCGAGCGTAGGGCACAAGAAATGGTTAGCGATTTCTTAGGGCGGGCGCCAAGCACGGCTGCATTTTTTAGCCAATTGAACGGGAAATAGTCCCAATGAGCTCGCTTGCAAGCGATACGACCAGGTTGCAATAAATGGTGCGTTGCAACATAATTCTCCATCATCACTTATTAATTTTGCTGTTGATTCATTCATACCGATCCATCAGCTAGCACGCATTCGTAAAGGGAACACAGCATCATGAAACAGCAAATTGACACTAAGGGACTACAGTCCATCGTGGACGGACAACTCGCTCGGACTTAAAGCGGTCGAAGCGGCCGAACAGTTGGGTGCCCTTCAGTTGAATGCAACGAAGGCATTGCTTGAGCAATCAGTTAAACAGCACCAAGCGCTCCTAGGCGTCAAAACCCCCCAAGAGTTTGGCGCTATCGCAAACGATGCCTCAAAACCTCTCGCTCAAATTACCCAAAACTATCTGACCGAAGCCACGGCACTTGCACTGG
>VGHV01000280.1 GCA_016868095.1 Betaproteobacteria bacterium | reverse complement strand
TGCAAAAGCTCGGAGGTACCTGCGCTTTCATCGACGCCGAACATGCGCTTGATGCCCAATACGCACAAAAGCTCGGGGTAAATCTCGCTGATCTACTTATTTCGCAACCTGACACCGGTGAGCAGGCATTAGAGATCGCCGACGCGCTGGTTCGATCGGGTTCGGTTGATCTGATCGTGATCGACTCGGTTGCAGCACTAACGCCAAAGGCCGAAATCGAAGGCGAAATGGGTGACTCACTTCCCGGTCTGCAGGCTCGGTTGATGAGTCAAGCGCTTCGCAAGCTCACAGGCACAATCAAGCGAACCAACACCCTGGTGATCTTTATCAACCAGATCCGCATGAAAATCGGGGTCATGTTTGGTAATCCTGAAACCACGACAGGGGGTAACGCACTGAAGTTTTACGCGTCGGTGCGACTCGATATTCGCCGTACCGGATCGATCAAAAAGGGCGATGAAGTCATTGGTAGCGAGACCAAGGTTAAGGTTGTGAAAAACAAGGTGGCGCCACCATTCCGTCAGGCCGATTTCGATATTTTGTATGGCGAAGGCATTTCGCGTGAGGGCGAGATTCTCGATTTAGGCTCTGAAGCGAGCATTATCGATAAAAGCGGTGCCTGGTATTCCTACAGTGGCGATCGCATCGGCCAGGGTAAGGACAACGCTCGCGAGTACCTTCGTGAACGGCCTGCGCTCGCACTAGAAATCGAAAACAAGCTTCGTTCGCATCACGGTGTAGCCCAACGTGGCCTTAGCGCTCCGGAGGCCAACTGAAAGATTCATCGCTGATTCAGCGTGGTCTCGCGGCGCTTGCGCGCCGCGAGTATTCCGCTGCCGAACTTAAGCGTAAATTGGCAGCCCATGCGGCGTCAGACGAAGCGCTTGAAGAAGCTCTTAAGGCGCTGAAAGATCGCGGCTACCTTTCAGAAGCGCGTTTTGCCGAATCGTTTATTAGGCGGCAGGCAGCGCGTAAGGGCACATCCTTCATTAAGCAAAGTCTTAAACAGCACCAACTTTCAGCCGAACTCATTGCAACCGTGACCACCGATCTGCAAGCCAGCGAAGAGTCGCGCGCGAGACAACTTTGGGAGCGACGCTTTGGCGAGGTTGCAGTCGACCCCAAAGAACGACTTCGACAAATGCGATTTTTGGCCTCGCGAGGTTTTTCTCACGACGTGATCCGCCGCATCACGCGCGAGGATTAACAAGGCTGTCGCAACGCCGTAGCAACCCCCGTGATACCATCAACGCACACGGTGCCTGGGCCTCAGGCGCAGGCTCGAAGAACACCGTCTGCTAGGGGTAATCCGCATGAAAATTCACGAATATCAAGGCAAGGAGCTGCTGCGTCAGTTCCATGTACCTGTTCCCAAGGGCAAGCCCGCGTTCACGGTTGATGAAGCGGTTGAGATCGCTCAAGAACTAGGCGGTCCGGTCTGGGTTGTCAAAGCGCAAATCCATGCAGGTGGGCGCGGCAAAGGTGGTGGGGTCAAACTTGCTCGATCAATTGATGAGGTACGCAAGCTCGCTTCAGAGATCCTCGGGATGCAACTCATCACCCACCAGACCGGTGCAGCTGGCCAAAAAGTAAGGCGCCTGCTGATTGAGGAAGGCGCTGACATCCGTAAAGAGTTTTATGTGGGTATTGTGACCGATCGAGTCACCCAAAAGATTTGCGTGATGGCTTCATCTGAAGGCGGCATGGAAATTGAGAAAGTTGCCCACGAGACGCCCGAAAAGATTCTGAAGGCCTTTGTTGAGCCCTCAGAAGGTCTTGCTGATGCAGAGGCTGCGGCCCTTGCAAAGGGGATTGGTATCCCCGATGCCTCAGTGCCGCAGGCGGTGGATGTGCTCAAGAAGCTGTATCAAGCCTACTTCGATACCGATGCATCCTTGGCCGAAATCAATCCACTGATCCTGACCGGTTCGGGCGACGTTCGCGCGCTCGATGCGAAGTTCAATTTTGATAGCAACGCCTTGTTCAGGCATCCCGAGATTGTTGCTTTCCGTGATCTTGATGAAGAAGATCCTGCAGAGATTCGTGCCAGTCAGTTTGACCTTGCCTACATTCAGCTCGATGGCAATATCGGTTGCCTGGTGAACGGCGCTGGTTTGGCGATGGCCACGATGGATACGATTAAGCTCTTCGGCGGTGAGCCTGCAAACTTTCTTGACGTAGGGGGTGGTGCAACCACCGAGAAAGTCACCGAAGCCTTCAAGATCATGCTCGACAACCCGAAGCTTAAGGCGATACTGGTTAATATTTTTGGCGGCATTATGCGTTGCGATGTGATCGCGCAAGGTGTTGTGGAAGCCTGTAAAGCTGTGAGCCTCTCGGTGCCGCTCGTGGTTCGTATGAAGGGCACCAACGAAGACTTGGGCAAGCAAATCCTCAGGGATTCGGGCTTACCAATCATTTCTGCCGACACCATGGCCGAAGCAGCCGAGAAGGTTGTTGCCGCGGCCAAGGGCCACTGATTAACCATTCGGGGTCTATCCGATGAGCATTCTGATTAATAAAGACACCAAGGTCATCACCCAGGGAATCACTGGCAAGACGGGTCAGTTCCACACGAGGATGTGCCGCGATTATGCAAACGGCAAAGCCTGTTTTGTTGCAGGCGTGAATCCAAAGAAAGCCGGTGAGGATTTTGAGGGCATCCCGATTTATGCCTCAGTTAAGGACGCAAAAGCGTCGACTGGCGCAACGGTGTCGGTGATCTATGTTCCGCCTGCAGGCGCTGCAGCAGCAATCTGGGAGGCGGTTGAGGCTGATCTCGATTTGGCTATTTGCATTACCGAGGGCATCCCCGTTCGCGACATGCTGGAAGTTCGCAACCGGATTAAGCGGGAAAACAAGCGGACCCTTTTGCTTGGTCCGAATTGCCCAGGTTTGATCACGCCTGACGAAATCAAGATAGGCATCATGCCAGGCCATATTCACCGAAAAGGCCGTATCGGGATTGTTTCGCGTTCTGGAACCTTGACTTATGAGGCGGTTGGCCAGGTCACTGAGTTGGGGTTGGGTCAGTCGTCGGCTGTCGGTATTGGTGGTGATCCAATTAATGGTTTAAAGCATATCGATGTGCTTCAAATGTTTAGCGATGATCCTGACACTGATGCGGTCATCATGATCGGCGAGATCGGTGGTCCCGACGAAGTCAACGCTGCGCGTTGGGCCAAAGAGCATATGAAAAAACCGGTAGTCGGTTTTATTGCAGGGGTCACAGCGCCACCAGGTAAGCGTATGGGGCATGCTGGTGCTTTGATATCGGGCGGCGATGACACCGCGCAAGCTAAGCTGGATATCTTGGAAGCTTGCGGTATTCGCACGACTAAAAATCCCTCTGAAATGGCAGCTTTACTCAAGAAGGTCATGTAAGCGCAGGCTATCTGCGCTTATTTTTTACGGGCAAGTGTTCGGATCGTCTTGAATAAAGTGAACGTAGCTTGCTGAAGTACAAGGGAGCCTTGTTATGAAAGAGAACGAAAGGCCGGTCGTTCGGCGTGGCTTGGATGTTTCACGAGGATCGAAAGTGACCGAGGGTATGTCCTTGCTTACTTATCTCGGTTTGCTGGCGAGTGCTGGTGTCATCACCAGCATGCTTGCGCGCTGGCTCTTGCAAGCCTAAGAAGCTAAGCCACGCATAAGGGTAATTTAATGACTGAGCAAGCTAATAAGACTTGGATGTGTTTGATCTGCGGCTGGATCTACGATGAAGCCGCCGGCTTGCCCGAAGAGGGTATTGCCGCAGGAACTCGTTGGGAGGATGTTCCCATCAATTGGACATGCCCGGAGTGCGGCGCGAGAAAAGAAGACTTTGAAATGGTCGAAATCTGAGATGCAGGACTAGGTCTTGACTTAAACGATCATCTCGACGGCAAACCAATTTTCCCGAAGCCTAGCCAATTTTCCCCAAGCTAAGCCATTTTTTTTAGCTATGTGGGCATGCTTCCGTGAGCATGCTTAAAAGCATTGCTCGTTTCGCGGTAAGGCTTTGCTTGTTGCGCGTTAAGGCTTTGCTCGCTTGACGACTTGATAGCGTTCTAAGGTTTTCTTTCGGGCTTGGTCGTGATGAACGATCGGCAAGGGGTAGTCGCTGCCAAGTTTGAATCCAATCGCCTGAGCATCGAG
>VGHV01000279.1 GCA_016868095.1 Betaproteobacteria bacterium | reverse complement strand
TCGTGAATCAACTGGTCGTAGCCGCGCTGTAAAAAGGTTGAGTAAATCGCAAGCACAGGCTTCATGCCTTCACAGGCAAGACCTGCAGCGAAGGTCACCGCATGTTGTTCAGCGATCCCGACATCAAAGTAGCGATCAGGAAATCGCTTTTCAAATTCGACCAGCCCCGAACCTTCGCGCATCGCGGGTGTGATGGCGAGCAAACGCGGGTCAAGGCTTGCCTGATCACAAATCCAATCCGAAAAAATCTGGGTATAAGTCGGTTTGCTCTGCTTGGTGCTTGGAACAATGCCTTGAAGCGGATCAAACTTACCTGGCCCGTGATAAAGCACTGGGTCTTGTTCAGCCAGCTGATAGCCCTTACCTTTTCGCGTGACGATGTGCAAAAACTGGGGACCCTTAAGCCGGCGCATGTTTTGCAAAGTCGGGATGAGCGAATCAAGATCATGGCCATCGATCGGACCAACGTAATTAAAACCAAACTCTTCAAACATGGTGCCAGGCACCACCATCCCCTTTGCATGCTCCTCGACCCGGCGTGCAAAATCGAGCACTTCAGGCATCCTCGCTAACATGGCCTTGCCCATGTCTTTTGCCTTGGCGTAGAAACGCCCAGACATCAGTCGTGCAAGATAACGATTCAAAGCACCAACCGCCGGTGAAATCGACATATCGTTATCGTTTAGAACCACAAGCAAATCAAGGTCCTGATACACACCGGCATTATTGAGCGCTTCAAAAGCCATACCGGCACTCATCGCGCCATCACCGATCACTGCGACATGCCGGCGACGATGCGAGCCGAGATGCTCGCCCTTTGCTCTTGAGGCAAGCGCCATGCCAAGTGCTGCCGAAATGGAAGTTGACGAATGGCCGGTGCCAAAGGTATCGTATTCGGATTCAGAACGTTTTGGAAAGCCAGACAATCCACCCAACTGTTTGAGGGTTTGCATTGCCTCGCGACGACCTGTAAGAATCTTGTGCGGGTAGGCTTGATGCCCAACGTCCCAAACAAGCCGATCTCGTGGCGTGTCAAAGACAAAATGCAAAGCAATAGCAAGCTCGACCGTTCCAAGATTTGCGGCAAGATGCCCACCGGTCTTAGATACAGAATCAAGTACAAAAGCTCGCAATTCATCGGCAAGCCTTGGCAGTTGGCTACGCCTGAGTTGCCGAAGTTCGCTGGGCGAATCGATCGATTCAAGTAAGCTATCAGTGGGCATCGTTGATATCGCCCTGAGTGGTGGCGCAAAAAAACATCATTTTTTAGTGCTGACGCAACACAATAAGATCGGCAAGGCCTGCCAAATGATCAATACCCTCACGATGCAAACTCGAATCAAGCCTGGCAGCCTGCGCCAGGCAATCAAGGGCTTGCCGGTGTAAGTCGTGGGCAAAATCGCCTGCCGCTGTGAGTCCCATCAAGGAAACATAGGTTGGCTTTTGCTGCGCCTTATCCTTTCCTGCGGTTTTGCCAAGCGCTTCGGTGCTTGCCGATTCATCCAATACGTCATCAATCACTTGAAAAGCCAGGCCAAGATGCGCAGCGAACTGATTCAGTAGCGCTTCAACGTTGGGGTCGAGTCTTTGCCTTTGCCGACAACACATACCAAGTTGCACACTGGCCTTCAGCAAGGCCCCAGTCTTCAACTCATGCATCGATTGCAATTGCTGTAAATCGATGGATGACGCGGTAGCACCGACAATCGCGAGATCAATGGCCTGCCCGCCAACCATGCCTTGCGGACCGCTTGCCCTGGCAAGTGCACTTACCGCTTCGAGACATTGCTGCGAAGGCAAACCGCATGCATGGATGCCGGACAGCACTTCAAAGGCCAGCGCTTGCAGACCGTCGCCAACAAGCATGGCTGTCGCCTCGCCGTAGGCTACGTGTACCGTCGGTTTGCCTCGGCGCAGCACATCGTTGTCCATACAAGGCATATCGTCGTGAACCAAGGAGTAAGCATGAATCAACTCAAGGGCCACTGCAGCCTGCATACAGGCTTTGCGATCCGCGGCCAAAGCCTCGCCGCTTGCAAGGCATAAAAGTCCGCGAACCCGCTTACCGCCGCCAAGACTTGCATAGGCCAGCGCTTCAAAAAGCGGCGTAGCCTCTAGACTGCCCAAGGGTCGTCGTTGTTTGGTGGGCGCTTGAGTAGGTAGCGCTTCGTTGATTGCAGACTCGATCGCCTCAAGGTTAGTCTGCATCCACGCTCGAAAATCGGTGCAGGGCATAAGGCTAAGAAAGGCCGTCTGCCTCGGGCGAGAAAGGTTTGAGCATATCTTCCTCAAGAACCCGGACTTGTTGTTGGGCTGATGCCAGGGTTTGACGTGACCACTGCACAAGTGCCACACCCTCTCGGTAAGCCTTGATCGACTCCTCCAGGCTAAGACTGCCCGATTCCATGCGCCGCACCAATGCCTCGAGCGCCTCGCTAGCCTCTTCCCATGATGTTGGGCTTGGCTCGAGTGGCGTTAATTCACGAGATGGTCGACTCTTTGGCATGGTCGCATTGGATTCTACGCCTCTTGGGGTATGCTTGACGCCCCTACTGTCAGAGGGGGTTTCGGGAGTGTTCGCTTTGCCACGATTCGAAGCGATATCACGCCCGGGCTTTGGGACATCCTTGATGGAGCGTGCACATGTCAGCACCTGGACAGATCGGCGCCTTAAAGCGTCCGGCGACACAGCTGCCGGTATCGGCTTACTTCGATACCGGGCTGTTTCAACTCGAAATTGAACGGCTATTCAAAGCCGGGCCTTCTTATCTTGGCCATCAACTGATGGTTCCCGAGCAAGGCGACTACTTCGCGCTCCCCGCCGAGGGGGAAGGTCGCGTTCTTGTCCACAACCGGCAAGGCATCGAATGCCTCTCCAATGTGTGCCGCCACCGACAGGCCATCATGCTCAAAGGGCGCGGTAAGGTCGAGCAAATCGTCTGCCCGATCCATCGCTGGACCTACGACTTGCAGGGAACTTTGCTTGGCGCGCCTCACTTTGCCCAGCAGCCCTGCCTGGATCTGCCAAAAACGCCCATCCAAAACTGGAAAGGTCTACTTTTTGAAGGAAGGCGTGACATCGCAGCCGATCTCGCCGGCATGAGGGCTGGCGAGCACTTCAACTTTGACGATTATTGCTTTGACCACGTCGAGATTCACGAGTGCGCCTACAACTGGAAGACCTTTATCGAGGTCTATCTGGAGGACTACCACGTTGTACCTTTCCACCCGGGACTTGGACAATTTGTTTCTTGTGACGATCTCACATGGGAATTCGGTTCGTGGTTTTCGGTACAAACCGTTGGTGTCCATCAAGGCTTGAGCAAACCAGGAACGGCGACTTATGCTCGATGGCATGACCAAGTATTGGGCTACCGTCAGGGTCATCCACCACCCTTCGGTGCCATTTGGCTCACCTACTACCCCAACATCATGGTGGAGTGGTACCCGCACGTGTTGGTCGTGAGCACCCTGATTCCTCGAAGTCCGCAGCACACCACCAATATCGTCGAGTTTTATTACCCCGAAGAAATCGTCCACTTTGAGCGCGAATTCGTTGAAGCAGAGCGCGCTGCCTACATGGAAACGGCAGTCGAAGACGACGAGATTGCTTTGCGCATGGATGCAGGTCGAAAGGCACTCATGGAGCGCGGCATCAACCAGGTGGGACCTTATCAAAGCCCGATGGAAGACGGCATGCAGCACTTCCATGAATTTATTCGTCGCCAATTACCTGAGTTGAATCAAGATGCACGATAAGCACCTCATCAGCGTTGAAGCCCTAGCAAACCAGATTGACCAGGTCATTCTGATCGACTGTCGATCAGAAGTACGAGGCCGGCCATATTCCCAACGCAGCCTTTTTCGCCTTGCACGATGCGCTTTCCGGACCCAAGCGCCCGGGGAGCGGACGTCACCCGCTTCCTGACCAGGAGGGTCTGGTTCAGCGCATGTGCCGTCTTGGCGCCCATAACGACAGTCTGGTCGTTGTTTACGACGCCGGTGCGAGCGTTTACGCAGCAAGGTTGTGGTGGCTTTTGCGCTGGTGCGGACACGATGAGGTCAAGGTCCTCGACGGTGGCTACGCCGCATGGGTCAAAGCAGGCTATCCAAGCAGCACCAGTCAGGCAAGTGCTGCGGGCGGACAAAAAAAGGGCTATGGC
>VGHV01000278.1 GCA_016868095.1 Betaproteobacteria bacterium | reverse complement strand
TTGCTACAAGATAACGCGAGGATGACATGCTCAATGGCTTAACCAAAGTGAAGTTGGACAAGGTACAAACATGATGGCTTAGCTTGGCGCTCGATCAAGCGAGGTTAGACTTGGACCGATGAACTTTAGCGCGCTTTATTTTAGAAAGTCGATGTTGGTGCTTGCGCTTTTGGGGTTTTCAAGCGGTCTGCCTTTGGCGCTTTCGGGGGCCACACTTCAAGCCTGGCTGACGGTCGAAGGCCTCGACCTCAAAACCATCGGTTTTTTTGCCCTTGTCGGCCTGCCCTACACCTTTAAGTTTGCCTGGGCGCCCCTGCTCGATCGCTTTGATGTGCCAGGCCTGCCCAGGCGCAAAGGCTGGATGGCTTTATGCCCTGCGCTCATCGCGCTCTTGTGCCTTGCCATGTCAAGCTTAGAGCCGGCCAAGGATATCTACCTGCTCGGCGGGCTAGCGGTGACGCTTGCCTTCGTTTCGGCAAGCAATGATGTGGTTTTTGATGCTTATCGCAACGAGTTGTTGGCCGCTGAAGAGCGCGGTGCAGGCGCTGCCGTCTCGGTCTTTGCCTACCGTGTCGCCATGCTGGTCTCAGGCGGTTTGGCGTTGATGCTTGCAGATTGGTGGTTTGGCTGGCAGGGACTGTTTCGGGCGCTGGCCCTTGTGTTTGGATTGATCGCGATTGCTGTGTTTTGGGTCCCAGCCGTTGCATCTGCGCCAGCAAAAACCTCGGCATGGGTCGAATGGCGAGGCTTTTTAGTGATGCTTGTCGTTGGGGTTTGTGTGTACGGACTGGGTTCTCAGTTTGCACCGCAAGCAAGCCAAGCGTTTTCGCCGCGCGCAAACCAGTTCTTAAAACTTGGCTTTGACAGCGTCTTGATGCTTGCCGCCTTTGCAGCCGCACTCTGGGCTGCTCGCTCAGTCCGTTTCCCATCGCTCATGGAGCCCTGGGATGCTTTCTTTTCTCAACCCCAAGCCATCGCCTTATTGAGTTTGGTTGTGTTTTACAAGCTGGGCGACGCCTTTGCGGGTGCGCTTTCAACCGCCTTTTTACTTCGCGGGCTTGGCTTTAGCGCAGCTGAAGTCGGCGCTGTCAACAAAGCACTGGGCTTGGCGGCGACGATTGTGGGTGCCTTGCTCGGTGGTTGGTATTTGGCACGGCGCCCGCTCGCCCAAAGCCTATGGCCTGCACTTTGGTGGTTTGGCATCGCTCAGGCGATTTCAAACCTCGCCTACTGGACGCTTGCGGTCAGCGAAAAATCCTATGGGCTCATGGCATCGGCCATTGCCATTGAAAATCTTTGTGGCGGCATGGGGACCGCTGCCTTTGTCGCTTTGCTAATGACGCTGACCGATCGACGCTTTAGCGCCGCCCAATTTGCCTTGCTCTCGGCGCTGGCTGCTGTTGGCAGGGTTTATGTGGGGCCAAGTGCGGGTTTATTGGCCGAGCAATTCGGCTGGCCAAGCTTTTTTGCTTCAACGCTGCTCGCTGCGATGCCCGGTCTTGCTTTGCTGTATCTGCTAAGGCAGCGAATCGAAACCCTGGCAGCCCGTGCTGCGTGCCACAATGAAGTTCAGCAACAAACTTAGCAAGCTCAGCGCCCTTTGGAGGAAATATGCAAGAGGTTTTTATTTGTGATGGTGTACGCACGCCGATTGGCCGTTATGGCGGCTCCTTGTCGTCGATTCGTACCGACGATTTAGCGGCTATCTCACTGGCAGCCCTGCTCAAGCGCAATCCAAGCCTTGCCCCGGAAATAATCGAGGAAGTGATCTTAGGCTGCGCGAATCAGGCAGGCGAGGACAATCGTAACGTGGCCAGAATGGCAAGTTTGCTGGCTGGTCTGCCGCAAACCGTCCCAGGTGCAACCATCAACCGGCTTTGCGGGTCAGGTATGGATGCAATTGGCACGATTGCGCGCGCGATTCGAGCAGGTGAAATCGCAATCGGTATCGGTGGTGGGGTGGAGAGCATGTCGCGTGCACCCTTTGTCATGCCCAAGGCTGATAGCGCTTTTTCACGCAGTAATGCAGTTTATGACACAACCATTGGCTGGCGCTTTATCAATCCCAAAATGAAGGCGGCTTATGGCGTCGATCAAATGCCAGAAACCGCTGAGAATGTCGCTTCCGATCTCGCCATCTCGCGTGAGGATCAAGACGCATTTGCCTTAAGAAGCCAGCAACGTTGTGCAGCCGCTCAGGAAGCGGGGTTTTTTGATGCCGAAATTCAGCCAGTTGAGCTGCCCTCGAAAAAGGGGACACCGACGCTATTTGCCAAAGATGAGCATCCTCGTGCTGATACCAGCGTCGAATCCTTAGCCAAACTCAAGCCAGTGGTTAAAGCCGATGGCAGTGTGACTGCGGGCAACGCCTCCGGGGTCAATGACGGTTCAGCCGCTGTACTGCTTGCCAGCGAATCCGCAGCCAAGGCTCAAGGGCTTGAGCCGCGCGCTCGAATTGTGGCTATGACAACTGCGGGTGTTGCGCCGAGGGTGATGGGGCTTGGGCCTGTGCCAGCAACCCAAAAACTACTCCAACGCACGCAATTGACGCTGGCCGATATCGACTGGTTTGAGCTTAACGAAGCCTTTGCCGCGCAATCCTTGGGATGCACACGCCAATTAGGGCTTCTCGATGATGATCCCCGAGTCAATCCGAATGGTGGTGCGATTGCACTTGGTCACCCGCTGGGTGCTTCGGGGGCCAGACTTGTGATGACGGCAGTGAATCAACTGCATCGCAGCAAGGCCAAGCGCGCGATCACCACCATGTGCATTGGCGTGGGACAGGGGATTGCGATGCTCATTGAGCGGGTTTGATCTTGGGGTCTTGAAAAATCGCAAGGCGTACCGATTTAGAGAACATCGGCGGTGTATCAAGATTTGCATCGCTTCATTCATAACGTTCTTAATCGGAGATCATGATGACACGCATCAGCCTTTATGAGCCTTTCGCCTCGGTTTTTCCTGCTGACCTTTTTGCCAATGCTGTGGCTGGGTCGAGTTGGCCAGAGTGGTCGCGATCGATACCAGCAGCGGCGGCACCGATTTCGCTCGGTCTTGCAAGCACTCATACGCTTGCGATGCCGGTTGATGTGATCGAA
Organism: Betaproteobacteria bacterium; assembly: GCA_016868095.1. Taxonomy (GTDB): domain Bacteria; phylum Pseudomonadota; class Gammaproteobacteria; order Burkholderiales; family Burkholderiaceae_E; genus UBA3064. The sequence continues at coordinate 1,064 of VGHV01000278.1, read as the reverse complement.
ACTGCAACCGGATGGACGATTCGTGCTGAACTTGCTGGTGTGGCTAAAGACCAGATCGATATACAAATTGACAGCAATACGGTAAGTATAACTGCCAAGCGTGAGCGCAAGTCAGAGCTCAAAGATGGCGAGCGTTTGCTGCGTGGGGAGATTGCCTCAGGGTCGGTCATGCGTAGTTTTGCCATGCCCGCAGAGCTCGACGAATCGGCCGCAAGCGCGAAGTTTGAAGCGGGCATCTTGACGCTTGAACTACCGCGCAAGCAGGCACAACTTGCTCGAAAACTAGCCGTGCAATAAATTAAACCTGATGGGCTTGAGAGAGCCCGCACCAGTCGAGCGCCGCAGGCCTGGCTGCCAGGTTTGCGGCGGTTTGTTTCTTGATCACTACGAGGACTTGCAAGTCATGGATTTAGAGGTTAAGGGTATGCACTGTCAGTCCTGTGTCAAGGCCATCAAGCGTGCCATTCATGCGCTTGATGATCAGGCAAGCGTCGATGTTGACCTCGCCCAATCACAGGTAAAGGTCCTAGCGAGCAGTTTGTCGGCAGGCGATCTACAGGCGGCGATTGAAGACGCAGGTTTTGAAGTAACAAGTCTTCGTCCTTAGATACGCTCACAACATCTAAGGTCATGGGCATGATCCCTTGAGCGCTTTGTTATCCGTGGACCTTCGCATCGAAGGAATGACATGCGCAGCATGCGCAAGCCGGATCGAGCGCGCTTTGACGAGGCGCAATGGCATCGAAAGCGTCAAGGTGAATTTAGTCCATGAAAAAGCCAGAGTCCGCTTTGATAAGGAGCAAGTGAGTAGCGAGGACTTGCTGAAATGGATCGACAGCATCGGCTTTAAGGCAAGCCTTTTGCAAACCGATCAAGCAAGCAGTCAAGCGCAGGCACGAAAGCGAGCAGCCAAGCAAAGCGAGCGTCGGGAGGCAGTGCTCATTACCCTAAGCGCCCTACTGACCTTACCCTTGATGCTTCCCTGGTTGTCAGCCTGGCAGCAAGCGCTGCTTGCAAGTATCGTGCAATCAGTGATGGGTTATCGTTTTTATCGCGGTGGCTAT
>VGHV01000277.1 GCA_016868095.1 Betaproteobacteria bacterium | reverse complement strand
TGCTTCGGCGATGTAGCGCTTATCGACTATGAGCTGACGCTGACGTGCCCCTTAGCTCTGACAAGAGACTGTGGCTTGGATGCTTTATCGCATGCACTAGACGCCCTGTGGAACCGTCATGCTAACAATAACGATCGAGGCGACGCCATCCATATTGCATCAAATATTGTATCAATACTACCAAAACTGCTCGATAGGCTTGATGATGCTTCACTACGCAAATCCATGAGCGAAGCGGCGCTTGACGCGGGTCATTTGATTGCAAGAACTCAAACGTCGCTCATTCATGCGCTTTCCTATCCCTTAACGAGCAAGGAAAACTTGGCGCACGGCTTAGCCTGCGCCCAATGGATAGCCGCGGTAGCAGGCTTAGCCTGCAAGCACAGCCCTGATATGCTGACTCGTCTTAATACGATCTGGTCGATGCAGGCGAAAGACAGCAACGAGTTGGAAGAAAGGCTTTGCGAATGGCTAAACAACATGGGTGTTGTAAGCCGATGGTTTGAGAAGGATGACGTTGATCCACGCCTTCATGATGCATTAAGCCAGGCACGTGGCAAGAATTTTCTTTAATCTTGCCTAAAGTTTTTGATCGCATTCAAAAAATTGAGGCCGGCGTGAAGCGCAAGCCAAACGATATCCATCTCGAAGGTCCGTACGGAAGCGCTAAGGATTGGAGATCGGTTGTCGCAGCACCGAAGGGTCTCCCAAGCGAACTATCCACTTGAAGCAGGTCCGGAATGATGCTGTAGCGAAGGCCAAGTTGCCAGTAACGCCCACCGCTCGTATCGCCAAAGAGCTCTGAAATGCCTAACCAGCGCTCATTAATCTTCCACTCAACACCGCTACCCCAAGTGAGGCGATTGTTTTTGCTTGCCTGATCACGCAAACCGCCGAGGTTGACATGCATCACCCAACGTTCATCTTCAGACGCATAGGACCAGGGCAAATAAAAATAACTATTGCCGAATTGATTGGGGCCGGGGTTTATTTCTGGGTGAAAAACTTTGCCTGCAGCAAGACCTAGAGCCCAGTTACCGGGACTTAATGTGCGAAACAAGGTCTTTGCCTGCACGACATAGTCTTTACTTTGAGGGCCTTGTAGCGGCCGCCCTAAGGCAGTACCGAGCGTGACTTCGAAATTACCGCTCGGATTACAAGCAGGAAAGGCCCAAAGCTCTTCACTCCGCGCGCTGGGTTTACTTGCACGATTCAAGCGCGTCCAGCTTTCAAGCTGACAACTTCCAGCTGTGGTTAAGCGGGCATCGTCTGTAACAAAAGGACGAGCTCCATGAGCGCTACCACCTGACCCAAGAAGCCATAATAACGGTCCAATATATATTATTTTCATTGGCGTAAGTCAAAATTCATCATAAAACGCAACGATAAACCGCGTGAAACGAATGAGAATCAGGATAACAAGCACCTGTGTCAGTTTATCGAAGGTTTTCTCATGGAAGGAGGCTTTTGGGTATTGAAGCCTTCATGACGCACGGTTGTCACGCCCGCTGTCATGGTTTCTTCATCCAAGCTTCAAATCACTGTCATCCACGACACGCAAACTCCAGGTTCCCGTTTTTCGTAACAGCTCGTAACAAGGAGTTTTTCATGTCGCATCGCAGTGATGATTTGGACTGCAATTCATCCAATAACGAACATTTTCAGCAAGTGCTTGATCGCGGACTTGCTAGCCCATCACGCCGCAGCCTCTTGCGAGGCGGTATCGGCCTCGGAGCAGTCGCAAGCCTGCCGATGGTTGCAGGTTGCAGCGATGGCGCTGTGCCCACGCTCAGCGCACCGTCAACGCCGCTTAGTTTTTCGGCAGTTGCCAAGAGCGTCGCCGACCAGGTAACGGTACCCAGCGGCTACACAGTTCGCGTCCTTCACGCCACCGGCGATCGGCTTGACAGTAGCATCCCAGCGTACTCCAATACAGGTGCCGAAACCGACGACTGGTCGCGGCGCATCGGTGACCAGCATAATGGCGTGGACATTTTCTATATCGGTACTGGGGGTAAATACTCGCCTACAGCGACCAGCAGCGCCGTTCTCGCGGTAAACCACGAGAGCTCGGCAGAAGCCCATTTCTTCCATCCTAAGGGTCAAACGAGTAAGGGCGTAAGCGGCAAAAAATTCGATCAGTTTGGCCAGTGGGACCTTGGCCAGCGGCCTGCGCTGGAATCCCTTAAAGAAATTAATCATCATGGGGTTTCGATTGTCGAATTGAGTCTTGATTCGGCAGGGCGCCCAACGGGCTATAAGCTTGACTCTCCCTTGAACCGTCACGTCACCGGTCAGTCGCTTACGCGAATCGCTGGGCCCGCCGCGCACATCAATGACATCAAACAGTTCATGGTGACAAAATTTGATCCAACGGGTGCAAGCGCTCGTGGCACCCTCAACAACTGTGGTCATGGCAAAACCCCGTGGGGTACTTACCTGGGTTGCGAGGAAAACTGGGCTGTTTACTGGCAAATTCCCACCACCGGTAAAGCAGCGGATGCCAAGATAACCGCATCACGTGCTCGCTACGGTGTTGCAAGAGCTCCGCTTGCAGCCACAGCAACAACAGGTACCGGACAGGGCTGGTATACGGTTGCAGATGCTGATCCAGACATGGTGTTTGCCCGCTGGAATATTTCAGCCGATGGTGCAAGCGCAGCGGCCGATTTCCGTAACGAACCTAATACCTTTGGTTACAATGTTGAGATCGATCCACTTGCGCCTCAATCAATCCCAGCCAAACGTGTGGCGATGGGTCGCTTTGCCCACAAAGCTTGCGTTTGTAGCGTACCGGTGGCGGGAAAACCCTTAGCTTTTTATATGGGTTGTGATAGCCGCAACGAGTACATTTACAAATTCGTGACTGCTCAAAATTGGTCGGCAAGCGATATCGGCGGCGGCATGGCGGCTGGCGATAAATATTTGAACGAAGGCAAACTCTACGTAGCCAAGTTCAATAGCGATGGCAGCGGCGAGTGGATTGAACTCGACATAAACAACCCATTGATCAAGGGCTATAGTGCTTATAGCTTTGCCAATCAGGCCGATGTTTACGTGAATACGCGCCACGCTGCCGATGCTGTGGGTGCTACAAAAATGGATCGCCCAGAGTGGGGAGCACTCAACCCCGCCAATGGCGACGTTTATTTCACACTGACCAATAACAACTCGACCAACCGCACACCGGCTACGGTCAATGCCGCAAACCCGCGCTCTTATGCTGATCCTGATGGCAATAAAGGCTCTGGCAATCCTAATGGCCACATCATCCGTTTTGCTGAAGATGGTGCAGCCGCCAACGCCATGAAGTTCCGTTGGGATATTTTCCTCTTCGGTGCGGAAGAAGACTCAGTCGGTAATGTGAATCTTTCTGGACTCACGGCTGCCAATAGCTTTTCTTCACCTGATGGTTTGTGGTTTTCGCCGTCAACAGGCATTTGCTGGATTCAAACCGATGATGGCGCGTTTACCGACGAAACCAATTGCATGTTGCTTGCTGCAATTCCCGGTCAAGTGGGTGATGGTCGCAACATCGTCATCGACAATGAGCTGTCAGGTGCCCGTGGCCAGCAGGCCACCTTTATCGGTGCGGCGCTTGGTGAAGCACGGTTGCGACGCTTTCTCGTCGCGCCAAAGGGCTCAGAGGTGACAGGTATTACAGAAACTGCTGATGGCAAGACCCTTTTTGTGAATATCCAGCATCCGGGTGAGCTCACACCTGCACTTGGGACAGCGGCTGACTTCACCTATCAAAGCGTCTGGCCGACAAACGGTGGCGGGATCACTGGCGGAGCATACGGTGCTGGTAAGCGCCCCCGTTCTGCCACACTGATGATTACGCGCACTGATGGCGGAAAAATCGGTCTGTAATGCGTTTTAGATCGCAGCTATCCGGACTTATCGGATTGCTGCTTTTGCTCGGTGCTTGCTCTTCAGGGGGCGATGCACCGAGTCAAACAACTGGCAACACCAACCAGGGCACAAGCGGCCAAGGCTCAAGCCAGGGCTCAAACCCAGTTTCAGCGCCAGGATCAGCGCAAGGCCCAGATCCACAGCGCGTATTGCAATGGCACTTAAGCCTTGCTGAATTCTCCCCACAAGACACAACACAATCCTCAAGCCAAATTCGTCCGCTATACGATTTAGCACTAGGCAATCTCAGCGAGC
>VGHV01000276.1 GCA_016868095.1 Betaproteobacteria bacterium | reverse complement strand
CGCGGTCGGTTGTCCAGTGGGAAAAACTGCGAACCTCATTAATCGCAGCAACTAAACCTCGCGCGCCAAGGGCTTGAGCGAATCCCTCTAGTGGATGCCTGCCAAGGTCTTCTGTCAGCGAGGCAAGAGCATGCTGATCGAGCTCGTGCGCACCATGGTTGGGACGCACAAGCAATAAGTGAACTTCCTCATACGATTCCCGCAATGCAGCCTGCGCGTAAATCCGATGGAGCTGCTCTTGCTCATCGGGCGAGAAGTTTTGCCAATTGGCGAGTCGGTCTGGGCTAAGCAGGCCTGGATCCAAGTCTAGTGCTAAAGCGTCTGCTTGGTCAACCACGCCCCCGGGAAACACAAAAGCCCCTGGCGCAAAACTAGCCTTGGTCGATCGCCGCGTCATGAGGACTTCAAGCCCTGCTTCGCTATCGCGTAAGATCAAAACGGTTGCTGCAGGTTTAGGAGCAACTGGTTCACGCCAGGGCAGTAAATGCTTTGCAGGTCGAACGCCTAAGCGCTTGTGATCGCAATGTTCCATCAACTTATCCCTTTTCTTTAACTTGCCGCGATCACGAGGCTTGATTCTTGGCGAGTTGGTGCAATAGAGCAGGTGGGCTGAAGCGCTCACCATAGCGAGATTGAAGCTCAAGCGAACGAGCCAAGAAGGCTTGCGGCCCAAAATGGTGTATAAATCGTAACGTACCGCCTGTATAAGCTGGGAATCCCCAGCCCATGATCGATCCAATATTCGCATCGTGATCATGCTCTAAGACCTGCTCTTGGAGGCATCTAAGCGTCTCAATCGACTGAATCATGCTAAGGCGATCCCGGATATCCTCATCGCTTACTGGCTTTGCGCCCCTCATGAAGACTGATAAACCTTCCCAAAGCCGCTTGGGCTCTCCCTCGGGGTATTCGTAAAAGCCGGCACCCGCAGCGCGGCCAAGACGCTTAAAGCCGTGGGCCATTTTTTCCAGCACATATACCGCTGATTCGGCCATCCGCTTTGACTTGACCTTGTGCGGGTGATGATGCTTATGCTCATGGCTGTGATGATGCCCGTGAGCATGATTATGGTCGTGATCATGGTCATGGTCGTGGTTGTGGTCGTGCCCGTGAGTATGCTGGTGGTCGTGGTTGTGATCGTGACCGTGTTGATGCCCGTGATCATGATGATGGTCGTGATCATGACCATGAGCATGAGCATGAGCATGAGCATGAGCATGATGATGCGCATGGGCGAGTGCATTCAATTCTTGGTGTAGGACATCATCTGCGAGCTTGAGCGAAACTTCATCGAGCACCGCGAGTGGGCCAAGGGGCATACCGAATTGTATCGCTATATTTTCGATTCTTGCGGCACTGACACCTTCGCCAAGCAGGGCCATACCCTCATTCACATAAGTGCCAAAAACCCTAGAGGTGTAAAAGCCGCGCGCATCGTTTACAACGATCGGTGTTTTCCCAATTTGTTTGACAAAATCATAGGCTTTGGCAAGTGTTGCATCGTTCGTTTTTTTACCGCGAATAATTTCTATCAGAGGCATTTTTTCCACGGGCGAAAAGAAATGGATGCCAATAAATTGCTCGGGTCGAGAGCTCGCCTTGGCCAGCTCGGCGATTGGAATCGTTGAGGTGTTTGAGGCAAACACAGTCGCCTCGCCAAGCACTTCAAGAGCCTCTCGAATGAGCTTTGCTTTGAGGGCCTGGTCTTCGTAAACCGCTTCAATGACCATATCGCAGGCACTCAGATCCTGCATAGCATCTGTTGCCTGGATACGCTGTAATACGGCCTGCGCTTTGTCGGGCGACATCCTGCCGGACTCAACACGCTTGGCGAGTAAACGAGCGCTATAGGCTTTACCTTGTTCTGCTTTTTCGCGCGACACATCCTTTAGGACGACCGAAACGCCTCGCGATGCGGCAGCCCAGGCGATTCCCGAACCCATCATGCCGGCACCCAGGATGCCAAGTTTCATCGTCATGCGTGCTGCTTCGCTTTGGGGCCTGCTTCGATCAGCTTTAATTTCGTTCTGGTGAAAGAAAAAGCTTTGAATCATATTCTTGGCTACCTGGCCGGTAGCGAGGCGAGTGAGCCAGCGTGATTCAATGCGAAGTGCCGTTTCGAAGTCGACTTGAGCACCTTCGACGGCGACAGCGAGTATGGCTTCTTGCGCGGGGAAATTACCGCGGGTTTTCTCCACAAGCATAGCGGGCGCAACGCTTAGCATAGAGGCAATCGAGGCTTGGCTTGGACCACCCCCAGGGATGCGGTGCTTGGGATCATCCCAAACCTGGCTGCAAGCGCCGCTGCGTAAAGCTGCCAAGGCTGCCGGCATAAGCGCATCTTCGCTAGCAACCACCTGGGTTATCCAGCCCATATCGAGGGCCTCTGAAACGCTCAGTCGTTTTGACTCGCTAATGACTTGTACGGCGGCTTGCAGGCCTTTGAGTCTCACGGTTTTCACAATGCCCCCGGCGCCTGGGAGCAAGCCGAGACTCGCCTCGGGAAAGCCAATTTCTACGCCGGCTTTGTTGACGGCAATTCGATGATGGCAGGCAAGTGCAAGCTCAAGCCCGCCACCGAGTGCAGATCCCTGAATCATTGCAACAACGGGTTTACCAAGTTTTTCAAGCGTCCTCAGGTCAGCTTTCAAGCTTTGCACCTGCTCAAAAAAACTTGCCGCCTGGGAGGGCCCAATCGTGAGCATGGCCTTCAAATCGGCCCCTGCGAAAAAGCTTGATTTAGCCGAATTGATGATCACACCGAGTAGATCAGGCCTATCCTTTAAGTCAGCCTGAACACGCTTCACAGCCTCGTGCAAATCATGACGAAAGCTCTCGCTCATCAGATTTACCGGCGATCTCGGCGCATCAAGCGTTAGAACGATGACTGCGTCCGGACTAATTTCATAACGAATCGATGACATGCTTTACACCCGTTCAATAATCGTTGCGATGCCCATGCCGCCGCCAACACATAAAGTGGCCAATCCACGCTTGAGCTTGCGTCGCTCAAGCTCGTCGAGTAGGGTCCCTAAAATAATGCAACCGGTTGCACCCAGGGGGTGTCCCATGGCTATTGAGCCACCGTTTACATTGACTTTTTCCTCGGGCACATTCAACTCGCGCATAAATCGCATCACCACTGCAGCGAAAGCCTCATTGACTTCAAACAAATCGATGTCGTCTGCGGTTAAGCCGGCTTTGGCAAGCGCCTTGCGAGCAGCCGGTGCCGGGCCTGTCAACATAATCGTTGGATCGGTTCCTGTTAAGGCCGTGGCAAGGACACGGGCACGTGGCTTTAGGCCAAGCTGATTACCCAGTGTTTCATTGCCTAGCAACATAAGCGCTGCACCATCAACAATGCCCGAGCTGTTACCCGCATGATGAACATGGTGGATGCGCTCGACCTGGGGATACTTGCGCAATGCCATCGCATCAAATCCCATAGCGCCAAGTTTTTCAAATGAAGGCCTCAGTGCGGCTAGACTTTCGATACTTGTCTCGGGTCGAATCGTTTCGTCCCGGCTCAAAATCGAAAGCCCTAGTTCATCAACTACTGGAACGATCGAGCGATTAAAATAGCCTGCGGCCTGAGCCTTAGCTGCTTTGTGGTGCGAATTTGCGCCAAAGGCATCGACATCTTCGCGCTCATAACCATCGAGCGTGGCAATTAAGTCTGCCCCGATTCCTTGCGGCACAAAGCCGGTTTGGATATTGGTTTCTGGATCTTGCGCCCATGCGCCTCCGTCAGAGCCCATCGGAACCCGCGACATCGACTCAACGCCGCCGGCCACGACAAAGTCCTCCCAACCGGAGGCAACCTTTTGGGCAGCGAGATTGACAGCTTCAAGGCCCGATGCGCAAAAACGATTGACCTGAATGCCCGCTGCCTTTAAGTCCCAGCCGGCGCCCAAGGCCGCTGTTCTTGCAATGACCGAACCCTGCTCGCCAACAGGGCTGACGCAGCCGATCACGACATCATCAACCTGGGCAGTATCGAGTTGATGTTTTTGCGCCATGTGTTTCATCAGGCCGCTTAATAGCTTAACCGGCTTGACTTCATGGAGCGAGCCGCTGGATTTGCCACGGCCACGCGGTGTACGGATCGCATCGAAAATAAAAACCTCAGTCATCAAAATTCTCCAGGAAGTTCGCCTCGATTCCAGTACAAGTC
>VGHV01000275.1 GCA_016868095.1 Betaproteobacteria bacterium | reverse complement strand
TGTTCGATGATGTTGAGGTCCTCCCAAGCATGATTAAGGCAGATTTTAAAGCGATCAAAGCGCTCACATCGGTGAACCGATTCATGCGGTGGAGGAACTTGCTCATCGAATATATAATTCATAAGATACCATCGGTTGGCATCTGAAAGGCTGAAAAAGCCGCGCTGAAATCCAGGGTAGCTTGCTCCCTTTGACTTGTTGATTTGTGGCAGCTCGTTTCGGCGAATGTGTAGCTCAACGCTTTCTGCGCCAGCCTCTAGCGCACAGGCTGCATTATCAAATGCCGAGGCGCCCGCTCCTAGGACGGCTACCCGCTTTGCACGCATGCGATTGAAGTCAATCGGGTCGGCTGCATGCCATACCGACTGAAAGCGACCAAGATGATCTGGTTGCCAGCTTTTGAATGTCGGCCAGCGCAACTTTCCACTGCCATCGCGGCCAAGTGCCAACACCAGGTGACGACAGCGGATAAGTGCTTGACGTTGATGAAGCTGGTCTTCGATCAGTACTTCGAGCATTTGGTCAGGGTGTTGAGGATTGGGTCTGACCGATTTAAACGCGATATTGTTATCAACAGCAATACCAGTTTGCACGCGTAGCCAAAGTAAATAGCGATGCCAGTCTAAGCGATCAATTTTATAGAGCGTATCCCAGGCTTGCTCGCCGTGAAGCGCACTGTACCAGGCTCTAAAGCTCAGGCAGGGAATGCCAAGATCAGGCCCTGTCAGATGCTTGGGCGAACGAAGCGTATGCATTCTTGCAAAGGTTGACCAAGGGCCTTCCTGGCCAAGCGATGCTTGATCGATCACCCTTACACGATCGACGCCTTCACGCCGCAAGGCAAAGGCTGCTGTTTGCCCGCACATGCCTGCCCCAACAATAAGTACATCAAGGTCCTGGTCGCCTACACCTTGTTGATTGGTGCGCGACTTGGATGTGGGCCACGGCGTTGCCGGATAGTTGAGCGTTGCCAGCGCACGGGCAACCTCGTGATTTAATGCCTCCAGGCCATTCTTAACGGTGCTCGTCATGATTCATCTTCATTGTTATTACAGTTTGTCCTCACCCTGGGCTTACTTCGGTGGACCTCGCCTGGCTTCACTTTGCCAAGCTTATCCCGTCCGACTCGAGCTGAGACCTTTCGATTTTCAGGCCGTGGTTCCGCACACTGGCGGCATTCCACTGCGCACACGCCCTGAAGCGCGTCAAACTTATCACGCCCTGGAGCTGGCACGCTGGAGTCAACGGCTCAATATGCCGATTAATCTCGTGCCCCGCTTTTATCGCAAGCAGGGCGCTCCAAGTGATTGGAACAAGCGACCAGGTTGGACAGTGATTGCAGCACAGCAAGCGGGCTTGGATGCACAAGCGCTTTCACAGGCATTACTTAGAGCGTTATGGGCTGAGGAGCGTGACACCGCTGACGAGGCGGTGAGGGTTGAGATTGCTGACGGACTTGGCATGCCTGGCTCAGAACTGGTCGCTGCTGAGCAAAGCGATGCGGTGCAATCAGCTTATCGCGCCTATGGCGAGCACGCACGTTCGATTGGTGTTTTTGGCTCACCCACTTATGTCATCGAGGCCGAACGCTTCTGGGGTCAGGATCGACTCGACTTTGTTGAGGCGTACCTAAAAAAGCTCAAGCAGGACTGATGCTCACTCAGGCCTGAAGGTCACGACATGGTCCGCATCAAGTCGAATGCCAATGGCTTCGCCGTGGTCATGATTGTGATGACTTGGCACTAAGGTGAGTACCTCACTGCCTGAGGGCAGTCGTAGGGCGTACATAAATTGCGCCCCGCGGAAGGCTTTACGAATAATCTCGCCGGTGATCGGTGAGGCATCATCGTGAATGACGTCATCGGGCCGCAGTAAGACCATGACCCGGCCTTGCGCATCAGCAGAAGCGGCAGCCATGGCAAGGTCTGATGGATCTTGGATGGCTAGCTCGCCAATCTCGGTCTCGAGCAGACTCTTGCCCTCGCGCTGTATGAGTTGGGCGTGCAAAAATGAACCCTGGCCGACAAAATTAGCAACGCGTCTTGATCGCGGCTGATGGTAAAGACGCCAGGCCGTATCCCATTGTTCGACACGACCTGCAGACATGACCCCGACTGAGTCTGCGAGTGCAAACGCCTCGTGTTGATCGTGCGTGACCAATAGCGCGGTCGTTCCGTGACGTTTAAGCAAGTCCCTTAGATCCATAGCAAGCCGCTCGCGTAAAGCAGGATCTAAATTGGAGAACGGTTCGTCGAGCAAAAGAAGGTGAGGTCGGGGCGCGAGTGCTCTGGCAAGTGCGACCCGTTGCTGCTGGCCGCCCGAAAGTTCATGAGGGTATCGATGCTCAAAGCCTGCAAGGCCCACAAGCTCTAAAAGATCGAGCGCCTGCATCGAAGCGGCCTCTTTGGATAACTTGCGCAAACCGAAGGTGACATTATCCAAAACACTGAGGTGAGGAAACAAGGCGTAGTCCTGAAAGACGATGCCTACTTGTCGTTGCTCAGGTGCTAGGGTTTTGCCATGCTTTGAAACCAACTGCTCTCGAATATAAATTTCACCATGGTCAATCGACTGAAAGCCGGCGATCACTCGCAGCACCGTCGTTTTTCCTGAACCCGATGCTCCGAGCAGGCAACCGATCGCCGCTTCTTCAAGTTGAAATGACAGGCGATCGAGCACACTTCGGCGCTCGGGGCCATCGCCAAAGGATAAGATCACCTGATCAAGTCTTAACGCGCTCACATTTGCTCTTTCCGGGACCAAGGATAACGTTAACTGCCAATCGCTGCGAGTTGCGATGCGATGGGGAGGCAAACGGCAGATCGCTTTGCTGACCGTACAATCTGTTGGCTTATGCAGATTCCTTTTGTTCCTTCGCTCACAACGCGCGTACTTCCGCTCCTTATGGGCTTGGGAGTCTCGGTTCCACTGCTTGCTTTGCTCATGCTGGCTGCGGGCATCCATCCACTCGAATCAACGCCGATGCATGCGGTGATCGCAGGCGAAGGCCTTTTGCACCTGCTCGAGCATGTTCTTGGGCGATACGCGTGGAACACGCTGGTGGTCAGTCTTGTGGCCATGGCGGTCGCCGGCTCGATCGGTGTGTTGGCCGGTTGGTTGGTTGCCGCGTATCAGTTTCCCGGGCGTTCCTGGATGTCCTGGGCCTTGCTCATGCCCCTGGCGATTCCGCCTTATGTGATGGCTTTCGCTTTTACTGATTTTCTTGATGTATCAGGGCCCTTGCAGCACAGCCTTCGCGAGCTTTTTTCGCTGAGTCTGACTCCATCGACCAGCTTGAGCGTTCGAACGCCATGGGGGGCAGGCATTTGCCTCGGTTTGGCGCTTTATCCCTACATTTACATGCTAGCCCGCGGGGCATTCGCCGAGCGAAGCGCCTCGCTTGGTGAAGCGGCAAGAAGCCTTGGAACGCCGTCCTGGCAGGTCTGGCCGAAGGTGATATGGCCGATTGCGCGGCCTTCGGTTGCAGCGGGTTCGGCCTTGGTCTTGATGGAAGTGCTGGCTGACTTCGGGACTGTCAGCTATTTTGCGACTGACACCCTCACCGCAGGCATTTACAAGGCCTGGCAGGGCATGGGCGATAAGCTAAGTGCGGCGCGTTTGGCGATTGTCCTGCTCATGGCGGTCGGTGTGCTCGTGTGGATCGAGCGCCAGCAAAGGGCTCGGCGCACCCTTGCGTCGCGCTCTTGGCGACCTGCCCAGGTGCAAGTGCTCGAGGGCTGGCCAGCCTGGCGAGCAAGCGCGCTATGTTTTTTTCCGATTTTGATCGCCTTCATTGGGCCGGTGGCTATTCTTCTTCATGCGCTCGAGCCACTCGCACCCGAGCAATTTGCGCGGCTTGGGCAGTGGTTGCAACATTCGGTTCTCCTTGCAGCTTTATCGGTTTGGGTGATCATCCCAGCGGCTGTGCTTCTGGCTTACGTTGGCCGTCTTAATCCGAGTGGCTGGGTGAAGTCGATTACTGCGTTAGCCAATGCCGGATACGCTTTGCCTGGGGTTGTCATCGGCGTTGGTATATTGAGCACTTCGGCGTGGCTCGGCAGTTGGCTCCCCTTGCTTAATGAGTGGCTTGGGCATGGTCTCTTGCTCGGCCTACTGCTGCTGATTTACGCCTACGGCGTGCGATTCTTTTCTGTAGGATTTCAGGGTATTGAAGCG
>VGHV01000274.1 GCA_016868095.1 Betaproteobacteria bacterium | reverse complement strand
TATCGATCAGCCACTGAGGGTGCGTAAGGCGCAGATTAAGTGCAGGCAAGAGACTTTGACCTCCGGCGAGCAAGCGGGCAGCATCGCCGTAACGATCTAAAAATTGCAGGGCATCCTCAAGTGTTGCTGCCTTGCAATAAGCAAAAGCTGGAGCTTTCATCTTAATGCGCCTCCCTAAGACTAGATCATCGCACTCTCAAGCATGACAGTGATAGACCAAAATGGCCAATTTATCGCAGATCAGCGGCGCGCCACCGATAAAAAAGTAAGGCTGCCTGCAATTAGATTCCGAACAGGCCCCATAGTTGGGCTACGCTAACCGTCGGTGCTCATCGCGCACCACTGTTTAGTTAAAACACAGCCGCTCGCGATCCGCAAGGGGTCGCAATTCGCAAGGGCTAGTAAGCGGATTTACGCCTGTAAGCAGGTTGTCTTTAAGAGTTTAAAACCCGTGGTGCCCACTTTTCCGGATTCTTTAGTCCCGTGTTCAACATGCTTTACAAACCTCATCGCCCAAGTTGTTTTATATGACTAGACAAGGCCACAGTTGATACAGCAAAATACAGATCGAAGTCTCATTTTCAACCCGGACGCGAGTGCTAAGCTCATTAGTGTTTTGGAGACGCCCATGGATCTATCCCGCCGTAAACTAATCGGTACAGCTTCTGGCCTGACCGTAGCCAGCTCGGTTTTTACCATGCCAGCTTTTGCAAATAACCCGATTAAGATTGGGATGAGCATGCCGATGACCGGAGGGCTAGGTGCCGGCGGTAAGGCTGCACTGATTGCTATTCGCCTTTGGGTCGAGGATGTCAATAGCCGCGGAGGTCTGTTAGGAAGGAAAGTTGAATTCACCGCCTACGATGATCAAACGAATCCTGCTAATACTCCAGGTATTTACTCAAAACTACTTGATGTCGATAAAGTCGATCTTCTGATAGCGCCCTATGGAACCGTACCGACTGCACCGATTCTTCCACTCGTTAAACAGCGCGGCAAACTTCTCATGGGTAACTTTTCGTATCAGGTAAACATGAAAGTTAAACATGACATGTGGTTTAACAATTTCCCGGTCTGCGAATCCGATTATTGGTTCGCAGGATTTTTACAAGCAGCAAAAGAATCTGGGGCAAAGACTATCGCAATTACTGCTTCGGATCAGGAATTTGCGCAGAACCTTACAAGCGGCGTAAGAAACGGCTTAGCAAAGACTGGGCTTACTTCGGTCTACGACCAAAATTACCCCCCTACGACCAAGGATTTTTCAACAATTGTTCGAGCAATCCGTGCTGCTAAACCCGATGTGGTCTTTGTCGCCTCTTACCCGCCCGATTCAGTGGGCATTGTCAATGCTGCGCATGAAATCGGACTCGGATCACAAGTTAAGATTTTTGGAGGAGGTATGGTTGGTTTGCAGTTTGCCCCTATTATGGAAAGCTTAGGGAGTAAATTGAATGGCATTATTAATTATAACACTTTTGTACCAGGTATGAAGGTAGGTAACATTGAAGGGTTTTTGAAGCGTTACGCCGTCAAGGCGGCTGAGGAGAAGGTTGACCTTCTTGGTTTTTACATACCACCCTTCAATTACGCGATTGGCCAGATCTTGGAACAAGCTATTACCGCTACAAAATCCATTGAAGATAAGATTCTGGCTGCCCACATGAGAAGCAACAGCTACGACACGATCGTAGGCCCTATTAAGTTTGACGCCAATGGCGAGCGCAATCAACGACTGGTGATGGCACAGTTTCGCGGCGTTAAAGATAACGATGTGGAACAGTTCAGATCATCTACTCGCCAAGTTGTAATTCATCCGTCGACCGAGAAAACAGGTGAACCGATATACCCTTATGACAAAGCGCGTCGCGCTTAAGAACCAACCATAATGACCACACAAGCAGGATCCGGAGAGGCGATTTAACCCAGTGTCTTACCAATTTGAGTCCGTTCCCCTAGTTGCCGATGGCATTCATTAGTGATTTCACTTGATCTGCTACTTGAGGCCGTTCTATTCGGGATTCTCCTTGGTGGATTCTATGCAGCGGTAAGTCTAGGTCTCTCAGTGTCATTTGGGCTACTCGACGTACCTAACGTCGCTCATCCTGCCGTGCTTGTTGTTGGCGCCTATGGCGCTTTTTCACTTGGTAAATACGGTATTGATCCGATCGTTGCCGGACTCTTACTAACGCCCTTGTTTTTTGTTGCAGGGTCATTATTTTATAAAGGTTATTACATTATATTTGAACGGCGAGGCCAGTCAGCAGCGGTCAACGGCCTTGCATTTTTCTTTGGGGTTGTTTTCATTATCGAGGTAGTTCTCGTCCTTTGGTACGGAGTCGATCAGCGATCTGCTAAGGCTCCCTACATTGGCGGAAGCCTTGAGTTAGGCGAGATTCGCATTCCCTACAGACTACTTTCTGCTTTTGGTGTTGCCCTTGTGATCAGCGTGATGCTTTCGCTTTATTTATCTAAAACATTTTTAGGGCGTGCAATTAAAGCGGTGGGACAAGACGAAGAAGCTCTCAGGCTCATGGGCGTAGATCCCGTTCGAGTCAAGCAACTTGCTTTCGGCATAGCAACGGGAGTCAATTCCTTAGCCGGTGCAGTTTTATTGATCCTTGCGCCAGTCGAACCCACTATTGACAGGATTTACATAGGCCGAACGTTCTGTGTTGTTGTTTTAGCGGGTCTTGGTAGCGTTAGCGGCACGCTAACGGCCGGCTTGATCTTAGGGGTTGCAGAATCTATCGTACTTATGTTTTTTGGAGCGTCCTGGTCACCTGCGGTGGCTTTTGGTTTGCTCTTGATCTTGCTAGGGTTCCGACCTCAAGGTTTGTTCGGACGATGATGAGACTATGAAATTCTGGGTAACTTGTGCTGTACTTTTGAGCGGGGTTGTTGCGCTTGCAGTCTCGAACGTGAACAATTATGTTTTTTTTGCAGGATTCGTAGTACTTCAGTCGATAGTTTTAGCGACTGCCTGGAACATTCTTGGCGGATATGCAGGGTACGTCAATTTCGGAATACCTGCTTTCATCGGAGCAGGGGCCTACACAGCACTCGGTATGCATCTGTGGATTGATGCGTCCTTGATAATTCAAATTCTTGCCGCCAGTCTGCTTTGCGGTATCGTTGGTTTTCTTGTCGGTGCCTTAACCGTTCGCTTGAGAGGTATCTTCTTTTCAATTGCTACCGTAGCCTTAGTATTTATTTTTGAAACAATTGTGATGAATACTCCATTTCTTGGCGGGGCGGCTGGCATGCAATTATCTCGCCCTGAAACGGGCGGAGTATTCCCAACCTATCTTCGAATGCTAGTCGTGGTGATGCTTTTACTGGCTATAGTTGCTGTTGCACTAGCTCGATACGTTCAAGACTCTTATATCGGAAAAGGCCTCAAAGCTCTCCGTGACTCGGAAGAAGCTGCGGAATGTTGTGGTGTCCCTACTCTCAAGTTGAAACTTTTGGCTTGCTCATTATCAGGCGCACTCTTAGGTGCAGCTGGTGCTCCCCTACCCATGTACTTGAGTTATATCGAACCGGTATCAACATTCAATTTGCTTTACGCGGTCTCTGCAATCGCAATGCCAATTATTGGCGGTATGTCACATTGGATCGGTCCTGTTATTGGTGCAATACTACTTTCTAGCTTGCAACAGCTTGTCACCGTGACTATTTCAAGCGAATTAAATGTTTTGGTGGTCGGCGTGCTTCTTGTGCTCTTTGTGGTAGCAGCACCGGATGGCATCGTCGGCTTATACAAGCGATGGAAATCCTCTTAAAAGTCGATAGCGTTACAAAACGCTTCGGAGGCTTCACAGCACTAAACGCAGTGAGTCTTGAAGTAAGGCGGGGTGAACGCCTAGGCTTGATCGGTCCGAACGGCTCGGGAAAAACAACACTTATTAATTGTATATCGGGTGCTCTTATCAATGAATCAGGAGGAATCTCCTTTAATGGGCGCTCAATTATGTCGCTCCCGGCCTATCAGAGAACCAGGCAAGGAATTGCACGCAGTTTTCAAATCCCTAGGCCATTTCGAAGCATGACAGTGATTGAAAATTTACTCATACCTCTGGCCTATGTCAGGGGGTTTAGTGGTGGGAAGGCTTATGGATGTGCCGAAGAGATTCTTACCAGTATCGGTTTAGCCGCGAAAGCTAATCAGCTATGTA
>VGHV01000273.1 GCA_016868095.1 Betaproteobacteria bacterium | reverse complement strand
GATTCGCTGCTTCGTGAAGCCCCAAGGATTAAGTCTGCAAGTAAATACGCGCTACCAGCGGCCATGGCCCAACCGGTGCTGCCATGACCGCTATTAATCCAAAGACTGCTCTGCGAACCATGCTCGCCTAACGATCCAATGACCGGTAGACCATCAGGAAGCATGGGGCGAGATCCAATCCAAAAGCGCGGCAGAGGCGTCTCATGGCCATTGGCTTGATCAAAGCTCGCTTGCGGGAGACCGCTAAACCACTGAGAAGCAATTCGCCATAAAGTCATTGCTGCTTCGCGCTGGCGCGCTATGGCGATGCGATCGCTGGCAGCGGGTGGCCCGAGCAAGGCCATACCCGCAGCGCGCAGGCTGCTTGTGTTGTGGCTGTGCAAGGGTGTGATTGCAATTTTATATCGATCATCCATGAGTGCTGTGGCTAATTGGCGCAAGCGGGGTAGGATGGACTGCGGGATTGAAGCTTCATCCCAGGTCAGCGAAAACCCTCGAATCGGATAAATGGGTAACCTGGGCTTAAGCTCCTTAAGTAATGTGAGGCTCCATGGACCAGCGGCGAGAATAATATGCCTTGCACTCAGCTTGCGGCCATCGGCAAGCACACATTCACTAAGCGAGGATGATTTCGCACTGACCGAAGTGACCGCAGTAGATCCCAGCCAATGCGTGCCACCAGCAATTAACTGATCCCAAAGCTTGATGACAAAGGCGCGACAGTCTCCAGCCTCATCGCCTTGGACCTGCAAAGCTGCTTCAATTGGAAGACTGGCATCACGAAGTGATGGCTCAAGCACAAAAAGCTCATCGCGACTGAGAACTCGGTGCACAAGGCCAGCGTTCTTGAGTTGCTGTCTGAGCCTTTGAGATCGTTCGAAATCTTCTTTCGTTCTAAAAACAACATGATAAGCAGCAACCGATCGATAACTCAGGCCGAGCCTACTTGCCACCTCGTGCAAACAGGCTTGGCTATAAGTGGCCAAAGCAAACATGGAAGCGCGATTGCGCTCATACCTCGTCTGCCTGCCCTGGCTTAGCCAACGGAGCAGCCAATGCCATTGTGACGCACTAGCACTCGGCGCCCAGGAGAAGGCTCTATCTTCCTGAAACAAATTGAAGAAGGCTTTCCTCGCAGCACCGGGCGAGGCGAAAGGGGCGACATACCCTGGGGCAATCACGCCAGCGTTTGCTGCAGAAGTTTGCTGAGCGGGTCCGCTGTCGCGATCGATTAAACAAATCCTTAATCCACGCTCCTGCAAGGCCCAGGCCGTGAAGACACCGACAACACCTGCACCAACGATAATCGCATCGTAGTCGGCGGCCATAAGCTTTAATTCAAACGGGTCAAAGCTTCATCTGCGCTGGCAACCAGGTCGCCAACTCGGGTACAACATATAGAATTAATAAAGCAATAATCATTAAACCGAAGAAAGGCAAGGTGACCTTTGCTACATAGGTCAACTGTCGACCCGTCATGCCCTGGAGCACGAATAAATTGAACCCAACAGGTGGCGTGATTTGAGCCATCTCCACGACAAACACAATAAAAATACCAAACCAGATTGGGTCAATACCTGCCGCCTGAACAGTGGGCATGATGACCCCCATCGTCAGAACAACCATCGATATACCGTCGAGAAAGCAGCCCAATAGGATATAAAAAAACATCAAAGCTACGATTAACTCGAAACGACTTAAGCCTAATCCACCAATCCATTCTGCCAAATGGCGCGGCAGGCCGATATAGCCCATAGAAAGCGTGAGAAATGCTGCACCGGCAAGAATGAGCGCAATCATGCAGTAAAGTCTGGTGGCCCCGAGCAGTGATTCCTTAAAGCTCGCCCATGTTAAGGAGCCTTGCAATAGCGACAGCAAAAGCGCTCCAAGGACGCCTAAAGCTGCCGCTTCGGTTGCGGTAGCAATACCTGCGTAGATTGAGCCCAAAACTGCCGTAATCAAAAGTAAAACCGGCACAAGGCTGCTGGATGCCTTTAGCTTTTCGAGAAGGCTGGGATCACTATCGGCCTTGGGAATCTGGTCAGGATGACGCCAGGCCCAAAAAATAATATAACCAGAAAACAGAACAGACAACAAGATACCGGGGAATACGCCGGCAATAAAGAGCTTGGAGATCGACACTTCAGCCGCAACACCATAGACAATCATAATGATCGAGGGTGGAATCAAAAGTCCCAGCGTTCCCGAGCCTGCAAGCGTGCCAATCACCATAGGCTCAGGATAACCTCGGCGCGCCAACTCTGGCAAAGTCATTTTGCCGATCGTGGCACAGGTTGCAGCACTTGAACCTGAGACTGCAGCAAAGATCGCGCATCCCACCACATTGGTGTGAAGCAATCGGCCTGGCAGTCCTTGTAGCCAGGGTGCAAGGCCTTTAAACATGTCTTCCGATAGCCGCGTACGAAAAAGGATTTCTCCCATCCAGATAAAAAGCGGCAACGCTGTCAAGGTCCAACTCGACGATGACCCCCAAATCGTGACTGCCATCGCATCACCCGCAGGTCTTGATACGAATAACTGCATACCGATCCAGGCAACACCCGAGAGCGTCAGGCCAATCCACACGCCAGATCCGAGAATAAGAAAGAGCGCGAGCACAAGCAAACCTGAAATGATCAGGTCATTCATGATGTGCCATGCTTTCGCTTGCGAGCTTTTTGCCGCTTATGGTGTCGACCAAGTCATGCAGCAATGCAATAAAAAAAATGACTGTTCCAATCGCCATGCTCAACTGCGGAATCCATAAAGGCGTTGCGTCATTGGAAGTTGAGATATCGTTATAACTCAACGATTGCATAACGAGGCGAACCGAAAAAATCGCCAACAAAGCTCCCAAAACGACGCTCACAACACCTGCCCAGATCTCCATACGCTTTCGCCAAGGCTGAGGCAGCAGTGACAAAACAAGGCTCACACGAATATGTTCACCACGTCTTAAAGTATGTGCCAGGGCAAGAAAGGCAGAGGCAGCCATAAAATAGCCCGCATAAGCATCGGTCCCTGGGATCATGAAGTTAAACTCCCGACCCAGAATCGAAGACAAAACCGCTGCCAGCAAAAACAGCATGAACAGTGCCGCAAGCACGGCGGCACTGTCATACAGCCAATCGAGCGCTTTACGGCTTGCGGAAGGCATCAATCAAACTCTGTCCCTCGGGACCTGCCTTGGCCAACCACTCTTTAAGCAGGGTATCGCCAACTTTTTGCATATCTGCCTTGAGCGCTGCTGGCGGCTGATGAATCGTCATGCCATTGGACTTCAGGGTATTTAAGGATGCCGCCATCACGGCTTTGGATTCTTCCCAACCCTTAGCTTCTATTTTTGCTGATGCCTGGCGAATCGCATCCTTGGTGCCAGCGTCAAGCGCATCAAAAGCCTTCTTATTCACAATCACCGCATTCTTAGGAATCCAAGCCTGGGTATCGTAAAAGTTTTTAATATGTTCATAGGTCTTAGTGTCGACACCGGTTGCTCCCGAAGACATGTAAGACTCAACAACGCCGGTCGCCATCGCCTGAGAAAGCTCCGCGGCTTGAATAGTCACGGGTTGGGCTCCAACGAGTTCAGCAATTCTGGCAGTAGCAGGACTGTAAGCACGCCATTTCACACCTTTTAGATCGGACGCGCTGCTTAAGGTCTTCTTCACAAAAATACCTTGAGGAGGCCAGGGCACAGCGTATAAAAGCATCATGCCTTGCTCGCCTAACTTTTTCTCCAAAAAGGGCTTTTGAGCCTTATAGAGTTTCATTGCCGACTCATATGAATCCGTCAAAAAAGGCAAACCATCAGCGCCGAAAAGCTGCCATTCATTTTGAAAATTCACCAAAAGAATTTCACCGGCTTGCGCTTGTCCGCCTTGCACAGCCCGCTTGATTTCTGGTGCCTTAAAAAGTGAGGCGTTTGCATGGACCGTAATCTTCAGTTTGCCCTGACTTGCCTTGTCAACTTCGCCTGCAAACTCACCAAGAAGCTTTGTGTGGAAATTACCAGCCGCGTAAGCAGAGGCGAGATCCCACTTATTCTGCGCTTGCGCGCTGCTGATCGAGATTGCTGCCGCCGTACAAGCAATCGATGCGATAAGTTGCCGCTTGGTCAATTTCATCGTCTTTTCTCCTGAAAATGCGTCTCGCAAAAACAAATGAGACGGGATGGTGACAAAACTAAAGGCTAG
>VGHV01000272.1 GCA_016868095.1 Betaproteobacteria bacterium | reverse complement strand
TCGAAAAGGCACTTAAAACCTATGTGGGTGCAGCGAATTTGCCAAGTGACCATGGCTACGGTCAGCGTGTTTTGCTCGCAAGAAGCAAGCTCGAGCAAGCTGCCAGGCAGGTCGGCCCCTAAGGCATAGGCGGCTGCCAAAGCGGGGCAAGTCGGCCCCTAACGCACAGGCTGCTATCAAAGCGTGCCGAGCCAGCGTTCGATACGCATCAGCGCTGCCTCTATTTGATCCACAGGGCTTGCATAAGAAAAGCGCACCCAGTCATTCGATTGACTCAAGCCAAAGTCAGCGCCTGGGACGATCGACACGCCGGCCTCTTCAAGCATGCGCTGGGTAAACGCGCTGCTACCGATGCCAAATCGTTTTATGTTTGCCCATACATAAAAAGCACCGTCGGGTGTGAGCGGGATCTCAAAACCGAGGCGTCTAAGGCCGGCGATGATGCAATCGCGTCGCCGCTCAAACTCGCGTTTTCGCTCTCGAATGATGGCAAGACTGTCCTCGGTAAAGCACCCAAGCGCTGCGTATTGAGCAAGTGCGGAAGGGCAGATGAAAAGATTTTGCTGGAGCTTCTCAAAGCTTGCCACCCAGGCCGGTGGCACAACGAGCCAACCGAGTCGCCAACCCGTCATATGAAAGGTTTTCGAGAAGCTATTGCAAATCACCACATCCTTCCTGGCGTGAAGCGCTGAGCGCGGATTTGGGGCAATGCCAGCTAGCTTATCGCCATAGCAAAGGCCTTGATAGATCTCATCCATGATCACAAAGCCATCGCGGCTGCGTACTTCGGCCATGCTGTCGACCACATCAGCCCAAGCCATCGAAGTACCGGTTGGATTTGCGGGAGAGGCAAGTAGAACGCCGCGTGTTGCAGGGCTCCAATGGTTTCGGATGAGTTCAGCGTTGAGTTGAAAACGAGTCTCAGCGCCAACGGGAATGGTTTTCGCGATGCCGTTTGCAGCGGCAACGAAATGGCGATTGCAAGGGTAGCTTGGATCGGTGAGTAAGACCTCATCACCTGGATTCACAAGCGCAAGGCAGGCGAGGGTAAGTGCTGCTGATGCACCGGCTGTGATAATCACGCAAGCAGGATCGACTTCAAGTGCTTCGGTGCGCAAATAATGGCTCGCAATAGCCTCACGAAGCGGCGCGATGCCAAGCGCTGGGGTGTATTGCGATTTGCCTTGAGCGAGCGCCCGGTTCAAAGCCTCGATGACCGAGGGTGTTGCCGTGAAGTCGGGTTCCCCAATGCTCATATGAATAATCGAGCGCCCCGAGGCTTCGAGCGCTTGCGCCGATTTCACAAGTTCCATGGTTTGGAACGGAGCAATCGCATCATTACGCCGCGAGAGAGCGGGTAGGGGCTTTGTCATGGCGTGGCAAATTTCGGGGTGTAAGATTCAGTACTGCAAAACATCCATGGCGGCACGAACTCCGCCTGGTTGATGAGGTACTTCTGCAATTGCCAAAGCCATTTCGACACCCGATAAGGTACCCATGAGCATGAGGTCGTTGAAATCGCCAAGGTGACCGATGCGGAAGACTTTGCCGCTGACCTTCCCAAGTCCCTGACCGAGCGATAAGTTAAAGCGCTCAAGTGCAATTTTGCGAAAAGCATCTGCGCTATGGCCATCCGGCATGAGGATCGCTGTAAGCGCCGGGCTGTACTCCTTGGGGTTTTTGGCAAGGACTTCGAGCCCCCAAGCGCCAACGGCAGCCCGGGTTGCAGCGGCGTGGCGTTGATGCCGAGCAAAGACTTTGGGCAAACCCTCTTCGTGCAGCATGGCGATGGCTTCATGTAAGCCGTAGAGCAAGTTGCTTGCCGGGGTATAAGGGAAAAAGCCTTGCGCATTGGGTCCCAGCATATCCTGCCAGTCCCAATAAGAACGGGGCAGTTTGGCTGATTCACTGGCCTTAAGCGCCTTGGCGCTGATCGCGTTAAACGACAGTCCTGGCGGGAGCATCAAGCCTTTTTGTGAACCGGCAACCGTGATATCCACACCCCATGCGTCATGCTGATAATCGACCGAAGCGAGCGATGAGATCGTGTCGACCATCAAGAGCGCTGGGTGTTTCGCCTCATCCATCGCGTGTCGAATCGCTTCAATCTGCGAGGTCACACCGGTTGATGTTTCATTGTGGACCACACAGACAGCTTTAATGCTGTGCGCTTGATCCTTGCGAAGTTCCTCAGCAAGCCTTTGCGGATCAGCGCCGTGGCGCCAGTCGCCGGGAATGAACATCACATCGAGTTGAAGGCGCTCGGCAAGCCGCTTCCACAGGCTTGCGAAATGGCCGGTTTCGCACATCAATACTTTGTCGCCCGGGCTCAAAGTGTTGACGAGTGCCGCCTCCCAAGCACCTGTGCCCGAGGCTGGGTAAATGATGACCGGTTGTTTCGTTTGGAAAATACTTCGAATGCCCTCAAGGACCGATTTTCCGAGTGCCTGAAATTCGGGTCCTCGATGGTCAATCGTGGGGTAGTCCATAGCCCTGAGAATTCTGTCGGGAACATTGGTCGGACCAGGAATTTGCAGGAAGTGTCGACCGCTTGGATGACCGTTGAGTGCAAGGCCTTTGGCAAGTTTCATAAGTATGTCCATGACGAAGCTACAATTTCGAGATTGTGAACCAAGTTAAGGCAATCGATTGGCTGCTGTGCCCTTAAGCCGACCCCTTGTGGCGTCATCGGGTGGCCTGCTTGAGCGCCACCACTTGGCGCAACGACTAAGGCGCCGGGTGCGCGGTGCGGTTTTTAGCGACGCTGCGTCGCGGGGTCGTTATGCGACCGATGCGTCGATTTATCAAATCGATCCTGTCGCGGTGCTCGTGCCCGAGGACATGACTGATGTTGAGGCGGCGCTTGAGTTATGCCGAGAGCTCGCCGTGCCTGTGTTGCCACGGGGCGCGGGAACAAGCCAGTGTGGGCAAACCGTTGGCGCTGCATTGGTCATCGATTACAGCAAACACCTGAACCGTGTACTGCGCTTTGATCCGGGCGCTAAAACTGTTGATGTTGAACCCGGACTCGTCCTCGATCACCTCAATGCCCAGCTCAAGGCCAAAGGTCTTTGGTTTCCGGTGGATGTTTCCACTGCAGCCCAGGCAACGATCGGGGGTATGGCGGGTAATAACTCCTGCGGTTCGCGCTCGCTGGCCTACGGCAATATGGTCCACAACACCGAAGCAATCGAGTGCATGCTCGCAGATGGTACGGTTGAGTGGTTTGGCCCCTTTGGGGTTCGCGGTGGCGAGCGTATGAAGACAGCCCGTGGCGGGTCGCTAGTATCGCGGCTCTTTGAGATTGGGCACACGCATCGTGAACTAATCGCCCAGCATTTCCCCAAGGTCATGCGGCGGGTTGGGGGCTATAACCTGGATGTGTTTCACCCTCAATCCCAACGGCCCTACACTGCCGACGGGTCGGTGAATCTTGCCCACCTCTTAGTCGGCTCCGAAGGTACGCTGGGTTTGTTTCGAAAGCTCCGCTTGAGGCTTTCGCCGCTGCCGAAACACAAAGTGCTTGGTGTTGTGAACTTCACCAAGTTTTTCGCGGCCATGGATTCGGCCCAGCATATCGTGAAGCTCAAGCCATCAGCAGTCGAACTTGTCGACCGAACCATGATTGATTTGGCGCGCGAAAATCCCGCCTTTCGCAAGGTCATGGAAACAGCGCTGGTTGATCCGAATCGGGCAACGCCCGAGGCCATCCTTTTGGTTGAATTCAGCGGTGACGAGCAGTCAAGCCTGATCAAGCGCCTGGACGACTTGGTCAGCCTCATGGGTGATCTGGGACAAGACGGTTGCGTTGTGAAAATGCCTGATGAGGCTTCGCAAAAAGCACTCTGGGAAGTACGCAAAGCGGGCCTGAACATCATGATGAGCTTGCGTGGGGATGGTAAACCGGTCAGCTTCATCGAGGACTGTGCCGTGCCCCTTGAACATCTTGCCGAATACACCACAGCACTGAGCGAGGTCTTTGCACGTCACCGCACGCGAGGTACCTGGTATGCCCATGCCTCGGTAGGCACGCTGCACGTGCGTCCAATTCTCGATATGCGACGCGATGGTGCGGTCGCGATGCGGGAGATCGCAAACGAGGCAAGTGGGCTGGTTCGTCGTTTTAAGGGCGCTTTCTCTGGAGAGCATGGCGACGGTCTTGTGCGTAGCGAATGGGTACGCTGGCAGTGGCGA
>VGHV01000271.1 GCA_016868095.1 Betaproteobacteria bacterium | reverse complement strand
AACTCAAAAAGCTCGGCGCAAAACTAACCGACCTGACCGCAGACCAGGCAAGCTACATTGGCGTTGACGCGCAAGGACCTTATAAGCCCGAGACTTATCGATACTAATGTTATAGCGTCTAAGAAACCCCAGGGACTCGAGAGGTATTGATGCGACTTGACCAGGCCTTGCAGCAACGAGGCCTGGTTGCATCGCGCTCAGCGGCCTCACGACTGATTCAGGCCGGCGCCGTCTCAGTCGATGGCAAGCCGGCGACCAAGGCATCGCTTGAGGTGTTTGAGCAGTCCTCGATTGAACTTTCGCCATCGCCGGAAACCGAGTTCGTCTCGCGTGCCGGCGCCAAGCTTGCGGGCGTTTTTAAAGCCAGGCCTGAGCTCGATGCCAAAGGCTACTGGGTCGACTTTGGTCAAAGCACTGGGGGTTTTACCGATTGTTTGCTCAGGCAAGGTGCTGAGCGTGTTTTGGGCTTTGATGTGGGGCATGAGCAATTAAGCCCAAAGCTGCGTGAGGACTCCCGAGTTTGTTGCATTGAAGCTTGCAATCTTCGCAACCCCTGGCCTGCCATTCGAAACATTGATCATATGGAGCAGTCCAATATGCAGACGCTTCGAATCATCGATCGCGATGGACAATCCGATGAACAGACGCAGCTTGCCGATTTGTCGAGCTTTGATGCCCAATGGCCCATAGCAGGTGCCCACGGCGTGGTAATCGATGTATCTTTTATTGCTTTATCCTATGTAATGCTCCAGGCGATTCAATGTATTCGTCCGGGCGGATGCTGTATTGCACTGATCAAGCCACAGTTTGAGCTTGGTGCCGACCCGGTTTTACGTAAGCGCTGGTTTAAAAACGGCTTGGTCCGCGAAAGCATCAAACTTCAAGGCATGCTTGAGGACTTGGTTGCACCCTTTAAGAACATGGGTTTGGACTTTGATGTGAACAAGGACGTACTGGCAAGCGTGCTTGCAGGTACATCTGGCAACCAAGAGTATTTTTTGCTCGCAAGACGTAACCGTGTCAAGCAAGCGCCGCTGACAGCACCAAGCAACAATCAGCGGCCGATGAAGAACATTCCTCAGCCTCGGAGCGACCCATGAGCTTGGCGCTAAGTTTTGAATTTTTCCCACCCAATACCGATGCCGGACTCGAGAAGCTAAAACTTGTCCGTGGCGAGCTTGCCAAGCTCAAGCCGCAATTTTTTAGCGTGACCTACGGTGCAGGCGGTGCAACCCGCGACAAAACACTTGCGCTCGTTGAGCAAATGACTGGCGAAACGATTGAAGTGGCACCGCATTTATCTTGTATCGGTCAAAGCCCCAGCCAGCTTGCCGAACTGCTTGACCATTACCGTTCGCTTGGGATTCGGCGCATCGTTGCCCTACGGGGCGATTTGCCATCGGGCATGGTGCAAGGTGGCGAGTTCCGCTTTGCAGAAGACCTCGTCGATTTCATTCGTCAGCGACATGGTGAACAATTTCATCTTGAAGTGGCTGCCTACCCTGAAATGCACCCACAAGCGAGCTCCCCACAGGCGGACCTTAAGGCTTTTATCCGCAAAGTTAAGCGCGGTGCGGACTCAGCTATTACTCAATATTTTTATAACGCCGAAGCTTACTTTCACTTTCGCGATATGGTGCGAGCCGAAGGCGTCGATATTGATATCGTTCCAGGCATTATGCCAATCACCAATTACACCCAGTTGATGCGATTTTCTGAGGGCTGTGGTGCCGAAATCCCGCGTTGGATACGTTTAAAGCTTGCCAGCTATGGCGATGATCGAGTTGCAATTCGGGACTTCGGCCGCGAAGTCCTCGTCAGGATGTGTGAGCGATTGTTAAAGGAATCGGTGCCAGGACTCCACTTCTACACCCTCAACCAGGATCAAGCGAGCCTTGGCATTCTCAAAGCGCTCGGGCTTGGTCCCTTATCGTAGGACTTTCGGTAATCAACGTAGCAAAAGCTATATCGTGAGCCTCAGGCTCAAAGACAACTTCGCAGGCGCTGTAGGCTACTGCAATCGTGCGTTTGCGTGCTCCATCATCGAGCTGCGCCAGACTTCGATCGTAATAGCCACCCCCATAGCCCAAGCGATAGTTTTTAAAAAAACCCACACATGGCGCAGCGATGATCCAGGGTTGAATCCTTTGCACTTGCGCAGGCTCGAAAATGCCTAGGCCCGCACAACGAAGTACGGTGTCCTCGTCATAGCGAGCAAAACTTAATGGCAGATTTTTTACAGTGACACAAGGAAGAGCCAACTGCCATCCCAGCCTGCGAAGCTGACTCGCAAACGATCGCCAATCGGGCTCGCTCCCGATGGGCCACCACAGGGCAAGCAGTGCATCGCTTTGCTTTGCCGGAGGGTGTTTATCAAGCCAATCGATGAGGCGAGCGATAATCGCTGTATCGTATTGAAGCTTTAATCCAGGATCGATGGTATTGCGCCGCTCCAAGCATGTCGCTCGCAAAGCCTTACGATCATCGCCTTGGCTTTTATCGATATGTGCTATAGATTTTGCTGTTGGGATGTCCGATTTCGCCATCGACTGCCTTTGCCTTTACTTTTGCCGTTGACCCAGGTTTGTGCTTTTTAAACGACTGCCCATGCTTCCGCATAAAAAAATCTTTTCAATCCCTCGCTACTTTAACCCGGCTCATTCGCTCGCTATCAAGTTGTCCCTGGCATTTGCCCTTGCCATAGGCCTTTTGGGGCAGCCACAGCTAGCGATCGCCGAAAAAACCGAGACGACGCAAAAGCTAAAGAGCGCTCCAAAATCTACCGCCACAAAGGCGAGCACGGCCCCCCAAAAGCCGAAGGCCCAAAAGACAAAGGCCAAAACTGCATCCCCAGCAAAGCCTCAACCTAAACCGCAGACACTGGAAATCAAAAAGACGGAAAGGCCAAGCATTCGGCCCGTCATCCCGGCAGCCTTGCTAGGTCTTAGTCTTGTTAGCGGGGTGACGGTCGCAGCCTCCCAAAGCAACACCATCACCGTGGCTCAGACCGGCCAACACGATGGCGATGATCGCTTGATTCAGTTGCGTGAAGCCTTTTTACGTAACGACCAAGTGGAGTTTCAGCGCATCTTCAGCCAGAGTGATCAAGCACCACTCAAAGAACATCCGCTTTATCCCTACGTACAGCATTGGACGCTTCGGCTGAAGTTATCTCAACGACCGATTGCTGAGGCGAACGCTGACGCCTTGCAACGCGAGGTCTTACGTTTTCTTGCACGGCACGATGGCGAAAGTCTTGGCGAACAGTTGCGCAAAACCTATATCGAATGGCTTGCCGATCGAGAATCCTGGGCTCAACTTCAATTGGAGTATCCGAAGCTGATTTTTCAGGACGAGGCCCCTTTGCAATGCCTTTTCCATTTCGCCAGATTGAAGCTTGCCTCAGGCGAACAAGAAACACTCATGCTTATCGCATCGCAGTCCAAGCAGTTGCTCTTTGCCCCACGTCCACTTGGTGCTGCTTGCGGCCGTTTGTTTAGCGAATTTAAGCAGCAAGGCCAAATCGACCAGTCAGCCTTGCAGCATCGCCTGCGCTTAGCACTTGAGACAAATCAAGCCGCCGCGATTCGCTGGGCGGCTAGCCACCTTGGGCTGCCCTCGAGCGAGGTTGAGCGGGCGCTTGATCAACCCGAGAAGGCTTTACGAAGCAGCAACCCAGCTATCGGACAAATCGCTTGGACACGATTTGCCCGGCAAGACAGCATCGAAGCCTACCGCCGTTGGCGCCAGAATGAACAAAAGTCCTGGCCGGTGAGCGTTCGTAGTTTTATCACGGCACAAATCGCAAGCATGAGCATGCTACGCATGCAAGCGCAGGCGATCGATGTCACCCGCGATGCCTTGCGCGAGAGCCAGGCGCTTGGTGCAAGTGCTATCGATCAAGCTGTGCTCGGCAGCGACGAATCGCTCGCCATCATGGCTCGAAGCAGCTTGCGTGCGCAGGACTGGGATAGCTTGCAGCAAATCATCGCCTGGATGTCTCCGCGCGGCCAAGCTGACCCTACTTGGCAGTACTGGCGCGCAAGGGCTTATCGGCAGGCGGGGGATGAACAGGCCGCACAAACACTTTTCAAGGAACTTGCAGGGCAGTTTCACTTTTACGGCCAACTTTCGCTTGAGGATCTCGGACTAAGCATTGAGCTCCCTCCTCGTGCGGCCACGCCAACAAAAGATGAGCTTCGAGCGGTCGCGGCCCT
>VGHV01000270.1 GCA_016868095.1 Betaproteobacteria bacterium | reverse complement strand
GCGAACGTCACCAGACATTGCGGGCCGTACCAGCAAGGCGAAAGGCTTGATCCATAAAGACCCATCAGTGCGGTCAAATCTTGTGGACTTACATCTTGTTACAGGAGATCATTTGCCTATGATCGATTTATTGGTTCCCAAAGAGATGTTGTCGACTCAACGCCTAAGCCTGCTAATGGCCTGGCGTTCAGTGAGCGACCTCGAGGCCGAATTGTTTCCAGTCGGGATGAGCTTGCTTGGTCGTCAAATTGTCTGGGAACTGGTTCGGGCACATTGGCAAGATGAATGCCTCTCTGTCAAGTCACTAACCCTAGCAGTCGGCGGTTCTGAAAATGGTACCCGCCGTCATCTGCAGCGACTCGAGCAGGCCGGCTTGCTGCTCATTCGAGAGGGGCGACGCGATCGACGATCGCTTGAGTTGAGCCCCTCACCGCTTTTACTTGAAGCGATCGAGCGACTGCTCGATGCGCTTGAGAGTGCCATCCAAGGCTCAAAACATCGAGAAGAGGTCGGTCGATCATGATGATATTCCCAGCCGGTCCCAAGTTGCCGCCAGTGCTTGAATTTATCCAAACGCGCCAAAAGTTTTGCCAACTTGCGCTTGATCTCGTGGCCCCAACAAAGATTGCTGATGGCGATGAATCACAATGCTTTATGAACGCTTATCGAGGGTCATCCGCCCACCAATGCACGATGTGCAGCGGTTGGCTCGCTACACCTTTGCAGCGAGGTGCTGCTTTCCAGTTCACGCAACATTGGTGGAACTTTGATCAGAACGCTTATCGGTATATTGACCACTCACCTGCTATTGAAGAAAACGCAGTTTATATTCTCGACCAAGATCTTGCCCAATTTGCCTTAGTCAATAACGATCGACTGACCAGTTGTGTGGCGCGTTCGCTGGTGCTTGAACAAGGGCATTTTTTTGCCATCGAAACAATCGAATCAAGCTACCAATTCAAACCGCTGGATGACTTGTCGACCGAAACCTTGTTTGAACCGTACTTGCTCAGCTAGCCTCGTATAAAAGGCTAGCCTGGTATCGAAAGCTAGCACTACCAACTCACCTCACGATCGGCTGTGGCGCTGATTTTGTGGACCGATAAATCAGCGCCCTCATATTCTTCTTCAGCGCTCAGTTTTAGTCCCAGGGTGAGTTTAAGCGCCCCGTAAACAACGAATCCACCGATCAAAGCCCAGGCAATGCCTACAACGGTTCCGATGCATTGCGCTGCCAGGCTTATACCGCCCATACCGCCAAGTGCCTTACTGCCAAAAATGCCCGCAGCAATCCCGCCCCAGGCACCGCACAAACCATGCAAAGGCCATACCCCAAGGACATCGTCAATCTTCCACCGATTCTGGGTAAGTGTGAACATCTGAACGAAAAGCGCACCGGCAACCGCACCTACAATCAATGCACCTATCGGATGCATCAAGTCGGATCCGGCACAGACGGCAACCAAACCGGCTAAGGGGCCGTTATGTACAAAACCTGGATCGTTCTTGCCAAGTAGCAATGCTGCCAGCGTCCCCCCAACCATGGCCATGAGCGAATTCACAGCGACCAGGCCTGAAATTTTCTCGAGCGTTTGTGCACTCATGACATTAAAGCCAAACCATCCGACCACCAGAATCCAGGCTCCGAGGGCCAGGAAGGGAATGCTTGAAGGCGGGTGTGCCGAGACTGCGCCATCTTTTCGGTAACGGTTATAGCGAGCTCCGAGCAGGATAACTGCTGGCAATGCAATCCACCCCCCCATGGCGTGGACAACGACAGAACCCGCAAAATCGTGAAATTGCTCCCCGGTCATGGCCTTAATCCATGCTTGCACGCCGAAACGCTCATTCCAGGCAATGCCCTCAAAGATAGGGTAGACCAAGCCCACAATCAGGGCTGTGGCAATCAATTGGGGCCAGAACTTAGCCCGCTCGGCGATACCCCCAGAGACAATGGCAGGAATGGCAGCGGCAAAAGTCAATAAGAAAAAGAACTTGACCAGCTCGTAGCCATTTTTCTGTGTCAGTTCTTCAGCGCCGACAAAAAAGCTAGTACCGTAGGCAAGCGTGTAGCCGACGGTGAAATAAACCACCGTGGATAGCGCAAAGTCCACCAAGATTTTTACGAGGGCATTCACCTGATTTTTCTTTCGGACTGTGCCAAGCTCCAGGAAAGCAAAGCCAGCGTGCATCGCGAGTACCATGATGCCACCCAACAAGATAAAGAGCGCATCCGCGCCCTGTTTTAGTGCGTCCATGTTCAAATTTAGGAAATATGTTTAAAAAAGGTGCGTTTCACCGCTTCGGATCGTTATGCACCAGCACCATGCAACTTTGGTGCCCAAGATGATGCAAAGTACGGCGAGCAGAGGCGATGGCGCTTAAATCAACGATTTACAAAGCTGAGATGTCGATTGCCGACATCGATCATGCGTATTACGAAAACCATGCCTTAACGATCGCAAGGCACCCGAGCGAAACAGAGCTTCGCATGATGGTTCGCGTGCTTGCTTTCGCGATCAACGCACACCAAGTGCAAACCCTCTGCGGTGGCGATGGTGCGATCGGGTTTGGCGCAGGCCTCTCTAGCGCCGAGGATCCCGACCTGTGGGTCAAGGACTTCCAAGGACTGGTCAAACTTTGGGTCGACGTCGGCCAACCTGAGGAAAAACCGATCGCAAGGGCTTGTCAGCGTGCCGAACTTGTTCAGATTTATTGCTTTAGCCAGGCTGCAGACCCGTGGTGGAAGCGCATCGAACCCAAACTTAATCGATCATCGAGGCTACAAGTGTTTCGGATCGCACCTGAGGAGGCAGGAGCATTGGGCCAAATGGCGCAGCGGCAAATGCACTTACAGGCGACGATTCAAGATGCAGCGATCAGCCTCAGTAGCGACAAGGATCACTTAACCATTCCTATCGAACGACTGCGATAGTGAACCTACGGCATGCGGATTGCTCTGATCATCACGACTTATAACCGGCCTGAAGCACTTCAAGCCGTGCTTGATGCATATAGCTGTCAGATCGATCCATCATTTGAAGTACTAATTGCCGACGACGGCTCGAGTCGCAGCACCAAGGACTTGATAGATCAATATAAAGAACGGTTCGGTTTTGGCTTGAAGCATGTGTGGCATGAAGATCGAGGGTTTCGAGCAGCAGCCATACGCAATCGTGCAAGCCTCTTAACCGAAGCTGACTATCTTATTTTTACCGACGGGGACTGCATACCCGATATCCATTTTGTCTCATCCCATCGTGCATTAGCTAAGGCCAATCGCTTTGTTGCTGGAAACCGAATTTTGCTCAGCAAGTCCTTCACCGAACAAGTCCTATCGCAGTCATTAAAGCTCCATCTTTGGTCTTACAGGCATTGGCTTCATGCACGCTTTAAAGGCGACATAAACCGCCTGCTGCCTATGTTGCGAATCGATGGCCTAGGCAGGCTCAGAGATCTTCAATCCATGCGCTGGCAAGGCGTTAAAACATGCAATCTTGCGGTTTGGCGCAAGGATTTTTTGGCTGTCAATGGCTTTGACGAGTCCTACGAGGGCTGGGGCATGGAGGACTCCGATTTGGTGATCCGATTATTGCGTAAAGGCTGTCGTCATCGAAGCGCACGCTTCATGGCTTGTTTGTTTCACTTGTGGCATGAGGAAAATGATCGCAGCTCGCTTGCACAAAACCAAGCGCGCTTAAGTAAGCTCCTGGCGGAGCCGGGCATGAAGGCCTTGCGAGGTCTGGACCAATACCTTTGAGTTGCAGATTTTAAGCCCATGTCGATGAACTTTTGCAGTCATGCCGATGAGGCAAACACGATGCAACAACGTGCTAATTACCAAAACCTTTCAGATTATGACTATCAACTGCCCGAGTCACTGATTGCCCAGCGGCCAGCGGAAAACCGCAGCGATTCGCGCTTACTTGTGCTTGATGAAGATGCAAGGATTCATGATCATAGCTTTAATAACCTAACGAAATGGCTCAAGCCTGGCGATCTCATAGTTGTAAATAATAGCTCGGTACTCAAGGCGAGACTGATAGCGCGAAAGCCTAGCGGTGGTGCTGCCGAGGTGCTTATCGAACGAGTGATCCCGCCCAATCGAGCGCTTGCCATGATCGGCAGCAACAAACGGCTTAAGATCGATCAAACGCTCAATATCCTCAGTAAACACGGAGCCATTGTCGCAGAGGCCTTGATCAAAGAGCGACATGATTCGCTATTTGTTTTAGACTTTAGTAAAGACCCGTTTG
>VGHV01000269.1 GCA_016868095.1 Betaproteobacteria bacterium | reverse complement strand
AAGATGTAAGTCCACAATATTTGACCGCACTGATGGGTCTTTATGGATCAAGCCTTTCGCCTTGCTGGTACGGCCCGCAATGTCTGGTGACGTTCGCCACATGGCCTGAGGCCGCATCTGTCAAACTGTTTCGGGCTTATTCAAGTTACTTTCAGGAAATAACCGCAATGCAATTTAGATCTAAAGCGTATGTTGCTTGTGTGCTTCTCGTTTTGAATCATGCTGTTGGTGCTCAACAAGGTGGACAACAAAACCTACAGCCGAGCGCTCAGCAAAGCGTAAAGCGAGACCAGTTCTGTTGGTTAGGGGAAATCAACAAAGCTTCACTCGTGATCAATGTTGAAGAGGGCTTGCTTGATCCAGCCAAAGTAGGAAAGATAGCAGCAGGTTTGGTTAAAGTTCTAGAAGATGGCTCAAAGCCAGGTGCTGCAAGGCCATTTCATTCAAGACATCATGAGTCAGTATGGACAGATTCGTCCTTGGATTTATCTTGCCTCACTTAAAGAAATCAATACGCGTTCTTCGAGTGCCATGCCGCAAAAGCAAAATCCAGTGCTTTTGACTGAAACGCGGCGCGAAATATCGTCAAGCTTAGCGCTCGCCATGGGGCCGATGATTCGGGCTCACAACATTACGCCCGGTATGCAAGATCCAAAAGAAGAACGATCGAATTCGGAAATGGTGAAGGCCGCAGTCGATTTCATCGAACGTATGGATCGGATTTTGAAGGCTTTAGTGATTGATCCCGATCGCGCACTTGAAGAACTCCATGGTGACTAGACCACATCGCAGGAGCTTGCTGATGTCCTGATGAGGAAGTATCAGATTCCATTTAGGGTTGGCCACAGCTTCTCAGGTAGCCTTGTACGGTATGCCAAACAAAGAGGGCTTGGCCCACAAGCTGTTTCGTTTGACGACGCCAAGCGAATCTTTGCTGAATCGATAAAAGTCCATGGCATGGACCTGAGGTTCCCATTGTCTGAGAGAGAGTTTCGCGACACGCTCAACCCTGTTAACGTTATTGATAGCGATTTTAAACGATATGTAAAATAGATTTATTACATCGCTAACTCATCTGCATCTGCGAAATCTGATGAGTCTCTGACCGCGAGGCCTATTCAATTTGTTGATAGATTGCGGTCATCAGGTCTTGAGGCGCGGTATTACACGGATCATTGAGATATTCTTCATAACAAATCCCTTTTGATTGAAGGCCTAGCTGATGCATGGCTTGATAACCCGCCTGCCAACTCGTATGTAGGCCACTATAAGGCCCTTTGTGTATCCATCGTGCGAACCGACCGGCTGTAATCCAGTCAGCGGTTAGGCGTTGTGTTGCGTTATGGTGATTTTCACTAACCTGTGCCGCTGCATCGGAGCGCAACGACGCTTGCGAAGTTTCCGCTGGGTTGTCATGGTAGAGCGCAAGCATAGCTTCGCCCTTTATGCCAAGTTGTGCAAGCTCGTCTTCAAGGGTAGTAAAGGCTAAACCTATACCTTGATAAGGTCCAATGTGGCGAAAGCAAAGGATTCGCCGCTCCTTACCGTAGATAGTCTCGATCGTGATTGCGCTCATTAAGGTCCTTTGTTAATAAATGTAAAGATCAGGAAAAAATAACGATAAGAAATAATCAATCGAGCTTCTAGAGCGTATGTCTAGTGCCTCAGGGATTGAATTCACGTTATAGCTATCAAGCTAAAAGTGGTCTCAGCTCAACCCGTCTGTTGCAAGCCTTGGACCCTTCGAGGGCGAGTTGCTCGGCTTGTTCGGGATTAGAGGCTCGGATAAGCCAAAAGCCGCTGTAATGCTCGCTCATCGAAAAAAGTGACTCATGCGATACGAGCCCCGACCCGTCTCGATGATCGATCAGCTTACTTTGCTTGGGTGTTGCAAGGCCGCCGGCAAATAACCAATGGCCTTCGGCGCGTAAACGATCGTTGAAGACGTCGATCGACAACATCTCGGCTTCGTTAGCCGACGCTGAGGCCCCATCGATGACGAAAATGATGAACTCAGATGTCATAAAAGTTACTTGCTAGAATCAAATGGAGTAACCGTACCAGCAATGGTTTGCTATTTACAAGTCAACATTTTTATATAAAGCTCGATATGAAAATTATTGTTACAACGCTTGTTCCATTATCCTTGGCGGAGGTTTGGAAGGCGTATACAAGCCCAGAGGATATTGTGCAGTGGAATGCGGCATCAGCCGACTGGCACACGACCGATGCGACGGTAGATTTACGGCCAGGTGGGAAGTTTTCATCAAGAATGGAAGCCAAGGACGGGTCGTCTGGATTTGACTTTGAGGGTGAGTACACCCGTGTTGTTGTGGGTGAGCTCATTGCATATCGATTCGGTGGGCGTGAAGCTTTGGTGTCATTCGCTGCACAGCCTCAGGGTGTGCGGGTGACCGTTGCATTTGACCCGGAGACAGTCCATACCGAGGAGGAGCAGCGTGAAGGGTGGCAAGCTATTTTGGATAATTTCGCGCGCTATTTAAGTAAATGATCGCGGTAAGTGGTTGAGCTTATAGGATATAGAAAATAGGCTTGAACGCGAATCAAATAGCCATAGCAACCGCGGCGACCGCGATTTGCCGGGAGGTGCCTGGCATTAGGGCTAACCTCTGTGCAGCCCTATGGCTTTGATCCTTTTCATTGAACGAAATCAAACACCAAGATCATGACACCTCGAGACCCTCAGTGGGTATTTCCTAACCCTGATACCTCAAAACCCTTTGTCTCCGGTTATTGCGCGTGGCACACCGCAAGAACCAAAGCAGGCTTAGCCGATGTGCGAATGCATGACTTGCGCCACAGCTTTGCAAGTTTGCTCATCAACTCGGGAAGGACGCTTTATGAAGTCCAACACATCCTCGGACATACCCAGGTCAAGACGACTCAGCGTTATGCCCACTTGAGCCAGGACACGCTGCTTGCGGCGAGCAACGGGGCGACAGTGGCTATGGGCACAGTGATGGGTGCCATGCCGAATCGGGTGCTGGATGTCCCCTTGGTGGCTGCTCTGGGGTAGTCTTGCGCGTGTTATCAAATA
Source organism: Betaproteobacteria bacterium (assembly GCA_016868095.1). GTDB lineage: Bacteria > Pseudomonadota > Gammaproteobacteria > Burkholderiales > Burkholderiaceae_E > UBA3064. Next base: position 1,237 of record VGHV01000269.1, on the reverse strand, counting down.
TGCTAACCTAAGCCTATGTGGTCCGTAAGTTTCTTCAATCTCCGAGTTCAGCAGGAAATCGAGACTTGGCCCGTTGGCGTTTATGCCGACTTCTTACGCCTTATTGAGCTCTTACAGGACCATGGGGTCGACCTTCGAATGCCGCACTCGCGTGCTTTGGGCAAGGGCTTATTCGAGTTGAGATGCAAAGGTTCTGAAGGAATCGGCCGAGCTTTCTACTGCACCTTAGTTGGTAAGGAGATTGTCATCTTGCACAGTTTCATCAAAAAGACTCAGGAAACACTACCTGCCGATTTAGCTGTCGCTCGTAAACGTCAGAAAGAGGTGAAAAATGGCCAATGACCCCTACAACCCTGTTCGCCTTGATAGCAAGCAGGCAATCGCTGAAGCCAGATCTCGGCCCGGTTTTACTGAGGCATGGGACGCGTTGGAAGAGGAGTATGCAGCTCTAAGCGCCTTGCTCGAGGCACGACAAAAAGCAGGCCTTACTCAGGAAGCTCTTGCGCTCAAGATGGGAACGACAAAAAGCGCAGTGTCACGGTTGGAATCGTCCCTCCGAAATGATAAACATTCCCCATCATTTGCGACGCTGAAGAAATACGCGAATGCCTGTGGCAAAAAAATAGTGGTTCAGCTCGTTTAACGGCCTCAAGCCCAAAAACAGGAGCCCAGGCTCTGGGAGGCGCGAACTCACGTGGCGTAGGTGTGCCTCAAGCTGTACAGCGTTCTGCGCCTGCCATCGTGGTCTAGCAGTAACCCACCATCAATGAGCAGCCTACGAAAGGCACCAATCAAGCTCCGAGGTTGATAGCCTGTGGCAAAGCGAAACACGCGATGCCGCACACGCTGGGAGAAGAGCTCTTCAAAACTCAAGTGCTGAATATCCTGCTTACGCTGATGACAACGCTCAAGCACCTCAATGGCAGCCTGCCTGGCAATCAACCACCTGCCACCGGTCTTACCATCCACCCACACCCGCAAATAGCGCTGCCCATCCACCCAGTGCCAAGCCAAGTGATGCCAACACAAGCGCATGGCTTCGGTGCCTTGTCTTATACCGGTATAGAGCAAGAACTGGGCAAAGTCACAGACCAAGGGTCGCCCTGAAGACTCAACGAGCCCGTCTTGTGCGCATAGTCAATGAGCCGATTCCAGGCGGCTGCGTAATTGCGCAAGGTGCTGGTCTTGGGTGCTTGACGCAGTTGGCGATTGCGCCAGCTTTCAAACGCAGCGATAT
>VGHV01000268.1 GCA_016868095.1 Betaproteobacteria bacterium | reverse complement strand
GTCAGGAAATTAACTTTGCGGAGGTCGCGTAATCATGACGATTGTCAAAGTTAAACCGACTTCTGCCGGCCGCCGTGGGATGGTCAAGATTGTTACGCCTGGCCTCCACAAAGGAAAGCCGGTCGCAGCACTGACCGAAAGTAATAAACGAGGATCTGGACGTAATAACAACGGCCACATCACAACCAGGCATCGTGGCGGCGGGCATAAGGCACACTACCGAGTCGTGGATTTCCGCCGCGATAAGGATGGGATTGCCGCGAAGGTTGAGCGACTCGAATACGACCCCAACCGCAGTGCGCACTTGGCGCTGCTCTGTTATGCCGACGGAGAGCGCCGATACATTCTTGCGCCTCGCGGGGTTCAGGCCGGCGATCAGTTGATGAGCGGATCACAGGCTCCGATTCGCGCAGGTAATTCGATGCCGATACGCAACATCCCCGTTGGATCAACGATCCATTGCATCGAGATGCTTCCCGGTAAAGGTGCGCAAGTGGCACGATCGGCGGGCACTTCTGCACGCTTGTTGGCCCGCGAAGGTACATACGCGCAGGTCCGACTTCGGTCCGGTGAAGTTCGGCGTGTTCATATCGAGTGTCGCGCAACCTTGGGGGAGGTGGGCAACGAAGAGCACAGCCTGCGCAAACTAGGTAAGGCAGGGGCTACACGTTGGCGCGGCATCCGACCAACGGTCCGTGGTGAAACGATGAACCCTGTGGATCACCCGCATGGTGGTCGCACACGTGGCAACCGGCATGCTGTGTCTCCCTGGGGTCAACCGACCAAGGGCTACAAGACCCGCCGCAATAAGCGCACCGATTCTATGATCGTGCAGCGGCGCGGCAAGTAAAACGAACACCCGAGAAAACGATGGCACGTTCAGTCAAAAAAGGGCCTTTCGTCGACGCCCACTTGCTCAAGAAAGTCGATGCTGCGGTTGCTGGAAAAGACAAAAAACCAATCAAAACTTGGTCTCGTCGCTCCACGGTTATTCCTGACTTTGTTGGGCTAACCATCGCAGTTCACAACGGACGTCAGCATGTCCCCGTGTTTGTTAATGAGAATATGGTGGGACACAAGCTGGGCGAGTTCGCGCTGACAAGGACCTTCAAAGGTCATGCGGCCGATAAAAAAGCCAAGCGCTAGGAGTTCGGAAGATGCAAACACAAGCCATTCTTCGTGGTGTTCGTCTGTCGGCTCAGAAGGGGCGCTTAATGGCAGACTTGATCCGCGGCAAGCCCGTTGAACAGGCGCTGAATACCTTACAGTTCGCGCCGCAAAAGTCAGCCAAGATTTTGCGTAAAGTTCTCGAGTCGGCGATTGCCAACGCTGAGCACAATGACGGTGCTGATGTCGACGAACTCAAAGTCACCACGGTGCATGTCGAAAAAGGTGCCTCACTCAGGCGCTTCGATGCGCGTGCCAAGGGTCGAGGTGTTCGGATCGAGAAGCAGACCTGCCATATTTATATCACCGTGGGCAACTAAGAGGAAAGCCATGGGACAAAAGATTCATCCAACCGGTTTTCGCCTTTCGGTGAGCCGCGACTGGGCGTCGCGCTGGTACGCCAATTCGCGTAACTATCCTGTCATGCTCAATGAAGATCTTCGCGTACGCGAGTACCTCGGTCGACGCTTGAAAGGTGCGTCCGTGGGTCGTATTGTGATTGAGCGGCCTGCTAGAAACGCCCGAATTACCATTTATTCAGCGCGGCCTGGTGTGGTGATCGGCAAAAAAGGTGAGGATATCGAGCAGTTGAAATCCGACCTCCAAAAGCTGATGGGTGTGCCCGTGCATGTCAACATTGAGGAAATTCGGAAGCCCGAAATTGATGCCCAGTTGATAGCTGACTCGATCACCCAACAGCTCGAGCGCCGAATCATGTTCCGCAGAGCTATGAAGCGTGCGATGCAAAACGCTATGCGGCTCGGAGCTCAAGGCATCAAGATCATGAGCGCTGGGCGCTTAAACGGGATTGAAATCGCCAGAACTGAGTGGTACAGAGAGGGCCGAGTTCCTTTGCACACACTCAGGGCTGATATCCAGTATGGCTTTTCAACTGCTACCACTACCTACGGCATCATTGGGGTAAAGGTCTGGGTGTACAAGGGTGACACCTTGGGCAGAAGCGATCTGCAAGCGGCTGTTGATAAGGATGCGCCGATGGAGCGCGAAGAGCGCAAGCCTCGCAAGCCACCAGGCTCTCGCCCTGGCGGAGCGCCAGGTGCGCGTCCACCTCGGCGCAGAACAGACGCTCCTGAAGGTGCGCCGGCCGATGCAAAGGCTGATGCGGCCAAGGCGAGCGTTAAGCGGGTTCGTCGAGCCCCTGTTGCAGGCGATAAGCCCGCTGAATAATACGGCTGGAGATTTAAATCATGCTGCAACCATCACGAAGAAAATATCGTAAAGAGCAAAAAGGTCGCAACAAGGGTTTGGCTACCCGTGGAGCAAGCGTATCCTTTGGCGAGTTCGGGCTTAAGGCGACGGCTCGCGGTCGCCTTACCGCCCGCCAAATTGAGGCTGCTCGCCGGGCAATGACCCGGCATATCAAGCGCGGTGGCAGAGTGTGGATTCGGATCTTTCCCGACAAGCCTATTTCCAAGAAGCCTGCAGAGGTTCGCATGGGTAACGGCAAAGGAAACCCTGAGTACTACGTTGCTGAGATTCAGCCAGGCAAGGTGCTCTACGAGATGGATGGGGTCAACGAGCAACTAGCGAGGGAAGCTTTTGCCCTCGCGGCGGCGAAGTTGCCTTTGTCCACCGTCTTTGTCACCCGCATGGTTGGCGCTTAAGCGAAGCTTGGTCTAGGAGAAATGCGATGAAAGCAAGCGAACTTCGCTCGAAGGATCAAGCGGCCCTTCAGAGTGAGTTAAACGATTTACTAAAGGCCCACTTTTCTTTGCGTATGCAGCATGGTACGCAACAATTGGGTAATACGAGCCAACTTGGCAAAGTCAAGCGAGACATCGCTAGGGTGAAGACGATCATGCGTGAAAAGGTAGCTCAATCATGAACCAAGTGAGTCAGAGCCCGTCGGCCATCGAGGCTGTTGCGACGAAGGGTGTTAAGCGTAGCCTTGTTGGGCGCGTTACTTCTAATAAGATGATGAAGACGGTTACGGTGCTGATCGAGCGCAGAGAGAAACACCCCCTCTATGGTAAGTACATGGTGCAGTCCAAAAAGGTTCATGCCCATACCGAAGAGGCAGTGGCTGAGGGCGACTTGGTTGAGGTTCAGGAGTGTCGGCCCATATCCAAGACCAAAACTTGGTCAGTGGTGCGGGTGATCGAAAGAGCAGCTTAGCCCTCGATCAGCTTTTAAAGTCGCATCAGCTTATTGACTAAGGTTAGGTAAGCTGATAAGATCGAATGCTTGGCGTAAGGTTTTACCCAAAGCCCAAGGAAAAAAGACGTCAGGCTTGACTATGTGGGGCGAACTACTTACCGGACACAAAGTGTTCATGAAAGTAAAGCGTCCTTGTTTATTGTTAGTTTAACCCGTTCAAGGGGCCAAGACTGTCCGGCTCAAAGCGTCCCAAAAAGAGGCGAGTTCTCTGTGGGGCGCAAATGGAAGGAAAGCTCATGCCGCAATCGTGGCGTTGACGATCTGACCTCCGGTACAAGTTGGAGTGGGAAATCATGATTCAAACAGAGTCCAGATTAGGTGTCGCCGACAACACAGGTGCGCGCTCGGTGATGTGTATCAAGGTCCTTGGGGGTTCCAAGCGCCGCTATGCCGGCATCGGCGACATCATCAAAGTGTCGGTGAAAGAGGCGCAGCCCCGTGGCCGGGTCAAGAAGGGTGAGATCTACAACGCCGTTGTGGTTCGCACAGCTAAAGGCGTGCGCCGAGCCGATGGTTCGCTCGTGAAGTTTGACGATAACGCGGCGGTCTTGCTCAACAACAAGCTTGAGCCGATCGGTACCCGTATTTTCGGGCCGGTTACGCGCGAACTCCGTACGGAGCGCTTTATGAAGATTGTATCGCTTGCACCCGAAGTGCTTTGAGCGGTGTTGAGGAGTTAGCCTAATGCAAAAAATTCGTAAGGGCGACGAAGTTGTTGTCATCACCGGGCGCGATAAGGGAAAGCGGGGAACCGTGCTTAGGCGTATCGATGAGCAGCAAATCTTGGTAGAGGGTGTACACGTTGTAAAGAAGCATGTTCGTCCGAATCCAATGAAGGGCGAGACTGGCGGGATTGTTGATAAGACCATGCCCATCAACCGCTCTAACGTCATGCTCTTCAACCCAGCAACCGGCAAGGGTGACCGCGTCGGTATTCGAGTCCTGGAAGACGGTACCAAGGTAAGGTTTTTCAAATCCAATGGCGAGCAGGTCAAGGCCTGATC
>VGHV01000267.1 GCA_016868095.1 Betaproteobacteria bacterium | reverse complement strand
ACACGGGCGTCAATACCTCCGGTTTGTCGAATGTTTACTGGGGTATCAAGAAGAACTGACCTGAGTGTCAAGCTCTGTTGATCGATCCATCGATCAACAGAGAGACTTGGTGCTTTTTGCAAGCCTTCGCATGTTGTACCTGGCTAGGGCTTAGACCAGGCCGACTGGTTCAAGAAAAGGCCGCCTCGGGTCAATCAGTTGCCTTATCCTTAAACGCATGATTGCTTATATTCTCAAACGGCTGCTCGCCACGATTCCCGCTATTTCGGTCGTGGCGGTGTTGGTGTTTATGTTGCTGCGACTTACGCCTGGTGACCCCGCAGCGATCCTTGCTGGGGATGCTGCATCGCCTGAGCAGATCGCCCAAATCCGTGCCAATTTGGGGCTTGAAGAGCCGTTGCTAGTGCAATTCGGTATCTGGCTTAAGCAAATGGCTTTGGGTGATTTAGGGGAGTCTTTTTATTTCAAAATCAAGGTTATCGATCTTATCGGCCAGCGGCTCGAGCCGACCTTGTCACTCGCTGCACTCACGATTGTGATTGCTGTGCTTGTTTCTGTACCGCTCGGTGTGCTCGCAGCTTGGCGCTTTGGCGGATGGTTCGATCGCGTATTAATGGGTTTTTCGGTGATGGGATTTTCCGTCCCGGTTTTTGTACTGGCTTATATACTGATCTGGCTTTTATCGGTAAAGCTTGGCTGGTTCCCGGTTCAGGGCTATAAGCGAATGGCAGATGGTTTTGGCCCATATATCTATCATTTGATTTTGCCGGCAGTCACTTTGTCAGTGATTTATATCGCACTCATTGCCCGCATTACCCGTGCCTCAGTCCTTGAAGCTTTGGGCGAAGACTACATCCGTACAGCCAGAGCTAAGGGTCTTTTGGAGTCGCAAGTCCTGGTCAAGCATGCGCTCGCCAATGCGGCGATTCCGATCGTTACCGTGATTGGTATAGGTATCGCGTTGCTTATCGGCGGCGTGGTGGTTACCGAGTCGGTTTATGCGATCCCGGGTCTTGGGCGGCTTACTGTCGATGCTGTGCTTGCCAGGGATTTTCCAACGATTCAGGGCGTGATTCTATTTTTTTCGCTGGTCTATGTTTTGGTGAATTTGCTCGTCGATCTGTCCTACGTTTTCTTTGATCCTCGCATTCGTTACTAAGGACAAGGCCCAATCTGCGATGGCACAACAAGATACATCAAGCCTTTCGGTCGAAGCGGCCTCGGTCAGGCCGCAGCAGTCGGCGTGGCAGCGCATGCGGGCTAGTGGCTCGGTTCGCTTTGGGGCAATTTTTCTTTTTATATTGATTTTCATTTCGGTTTTTGCACCCTGGCTCGGCACGGTCGACCCGACGCTTTTTGACGCGGCAAGTCGTGATCTGCTGCCAGGTAAATTCGGCGAAATCATGACCCTTGAGGGCGAGGTCTTAAAACATCAGTTCTTGATGGGTTCGGACTCATTTGGTCGCGATATTTATAGCAGAGTCATTTATGGCACCCAGGTTTCGTTACTGGTTGGCTTGCTCACGGCGCTAGCTTCGCTTGCGCTCGGTATAGTTTTTGGACTGCTTTCGGGCTACATTCGCTGGGTCGATTCGGTAGTGATGCGTGTGATGGATGGCCTTATGGCGATACCTTCGATTCTTATCGCCATAGCTCTGGTTGCTCTTTGGCGCGGAAGTATCACCACCGTCATTATTGCAATCACCATCCCAGAGATTCCTCGGGTAACTCGATTGGTTCGATCGCTCGTGTTATCGATCCGTGAAGAGCCCTATGTGGAGGCTGCGATTGCCATTGGTACGCCAACATGGCGAATCATGCTCTTTCATATTCTTCCCAACACGGTAGCACCGCTGGTGGTGCAGGGTACGTATATTTGTGCTGCTGCAATTTTGGTTGAAGCGATTCTTTCGTTTTTAGGTGTTGGATTGCCACCCGATATTCCCACTTGGGGCAACATCATGGCAGAGGGTCGTCCTCAATTTATCCAGTATCCGCACAACATATTCTTCCCAGGCATCTTTCTGGCCATCACGGTTTTGGCTGTCAATATTCTTGGTGACGGTCTGCGCGATACCCTCGATCCCAAGATGGCAAAGCGACTATGACCGCGGCTTTAGAAGTCCAAAATTTGTATATCGCTCTGCCATCGGAAGGCGATCGCAAGCACGCAGTGGCGGCGGTCAACTTCAGTGTTGGTCGCGGAGAGATTGTTTGCCTGGTTGGTGAATCGGGCTCAGGTAAGTCAGTGATCGCCCAGTCGGTAATGGGTTTATTACCTAAGTCACTACCAGTCACCGAGGGCAAGATTCTGCTCGAGGGTGAAGATATTACCCACGCACCCTTGAGCCGATTGCGCGAACTACGCGCAACCCGGATGTCGATGATTTTCCAAGAGCCGATGACCGCGCTCAATCCGGTCATGCGTTGTGGTGAACAAATCGATGAGGTCTTGCGGGCACACACCACACTCAGTGAATCCGAGCGCAAGAAGAAGATCCTTGCGATTGTCGAAGAGGTTGCGCTTCCTGATCCTGAGCGCATGTTCCAGGCTTTTCCGCACCAGCTCTCGGGCGGTCAACGCCAACGCATCATGATCGCTATGGCTTTGGTACTTGAGCCTGTGCTTTTGATTGCCGATGAGCCCACAACAGCACTTGATGTAACCACACAAGCACAGATTTTGCATCTCATCAGTGAGTTGCAGCGAAAGCATGGCACTGGTGTACTTTTTATTACGCACGATTTCGGTGTAGTTGCCGAAATTGCAGATCGCGTCGCTGTACTGCGATTGGGTGATCTTGTCGAGATGGGCCCAAAGGAAGATGTTTTGATGCGGCCGCAGCATGACTACACCAAAATGCTGATTGCAGCGGTACCGGGTATTCACCCCAAGGCTAAAGCTCGCCAGACGAATGCACCGATCGTCTTGCAAGTGGTGGGGCTCGACAAAACCTACGGTGGTCTGGGTTGGTTCAGCTCGAAACGACACGAAGTTCACGCGGCCAAAGCGGTCAATTTCACCATTCGCAAAGGTGAGACCCTCGGGATTGTTGGCGAGTCTGGCTCCGGTAAGTCCACGGTTGCTCGATGCGTCGTGCGCTTAATTGATCCAAGCGCAGGGTCGATTGATCTCGAGGGCGATGACTTGGCCAAGCTTTCTGGAGCCAAGTTGCGTGCCCTGCGTAAGCGGGTACAGATTGTGTTTCAAGATCCATATCGATCGTTGAATCCACGTAGGACGGTTGGCGAGACAATCATGGAAGGTCCAATGAATTTCGGCCTTTCACGCGAGGAGGCGGCCAAGCGAGCGCGCTCCTTGATGGAATGGGTACGGATGGATCCGTCGGTCTTAAATCGCTATCCGCATCAGTTCTCAGGTGGCCAAAGGCAGCGTATCAGCATTGCGCGAGCGCTTGCGATGGAACCTGAGCTTTTAATTGCTGATGAGGCAGTGTCAGCGCTTGATGTTAGTGTGCAGGCCCAGGTCTTGGAATTACTAGAGGAAATTCGTCAACGCCTCAATCTTGCAATGCTTTTCATAACACATGATTTGCGGGTTGCTGCCCAGGTTTGCGATGACATTGTGGTGATGTCAAAAGGCGAGGTCGTTGAATATGGCGCCGCGCTTGAGGTTTTTAGCGCGCCCAAGCACGCCTACACCCAAAGCCTTTTTGCAGCGGCTCCAGGTCGAGATTTCCCCTTTCACCAATCAAAAACCGCTGCTTAGGCGCGGTCTTTTCGACTGAACAAAACTCGCTGTTTAGGCGCATTCACTTCGACTGAAGCGCACGGCGCATCGCCTCGATCATGGTGTCCGGATGAACCGGCTTGTGAAGCACTTCCACGCCCGCGCGAGCAAACAACGCGACATGTTGTGGTGATGTATCGCCAGTGACGAGAACCGCTGGGATTTCGTGATTGAATTCATCGCGGATGCGCTCGATCAGTTGCAGTCCGTCGCGCTCGGGTCCTAGGGCATAGTCGCAAACAAGTAATGAAGGTTTGTCCTGCATACGTTCACATTGTTGCAAAGCTTCATCAAAGCCGCCGGCTGCCAGAATTCGGCAGCCCTGCAAGGTAAGCATTAAGGTCATCGCGGTAAGTACTTCAAGATCATCATCCACAACAAGAACGAGCTGACCCGCCAGCGAAGCGGTTGTTTGGCTTGATTCAAGTCCTAGCTTGAGTTGGGCAAAGGGTGCAGCCGGTAGATCGATACAAAAACTTGATCCACGAAATGGACTTGAATGCAAGCGAAGTCCAATACCAAGTGTATCGGCAAGCCGCCTCGCGATGGCAAGACCCAGTCCAAAACCTCTCGGTCCCTCGGCAAGCCCATCTTCGCGAACTCTTGCAAACTCCTCAAAAA
>VGHV01000266.1 GCA_016868095.1 Betaproteobacteria bacterium | reverse complement strand
CCCAAGCACGCTGTGTGGGGTATCACGGCGAGAAATCGTGAACAAAACTTTGCGATGAATTTATTAATGGATCCCCAGGTCGACTTCGTCTCATTGCTGGGTCAGGCTGGAACCGGTAAAACCTTGCTTGCACTCGCTGCTGGTCTTGAGCAAGTCATCGAAGCCAGGCGTTATAGCGAAATCATCATGACCAGGGCTACCGTACCTGTGGGTGAAGATATTGGCTATCTGCCAGGTACCGAAGAGGAGAAAATGCAACCCTGGATGGGTGCGCTCGAAGATAACCTTGAAGTACTCAATAAGGGTGATAGCAGCGCGAGTCAGTGGGAGCGTTCGAGCACCCAGGACTTAATCCGAAGCCGCGTCAAAGTGAAGGCCATGTCTTTTATGCGTGGGCGTACTTTTGTCAATAAATTTTTAATTGTTGATGAGGCACAAAACCTAACGCCCAAACAAATGAAAACCCTCATTACGAGGGCTGGTCCTGGTACCAAGGTCATTTGCATGGGAAATATTGCCCAAATCGACACCCCTTACCTGACCGAAGGTTCTTCGGGACTCACTTATGTGGTTGATCGCTTTAAAGGTTGGAGCCATGCCGGTCACATCACGCTGCAGCGAGGCGAACGCTCAAGGCTTGCCGATTTCGCATCCGAAGCGCTGTAGATCAACGGGTAATTTAGGCTCGACTTGCACCTCATACGGCTATCGAAGCCCTCAGTTCATACTGCTGTAATTCTCAAACTTGGTGTATTTGCCAAGAAAGGTAAGCCTCACGGTTCCGATGGGACCGTTTCGCTGCTTGCCGATGATGATTTCGGCCGTACCCTTTTCGGGTGAATCGGGGTTATACACTTCATCACGATAGATAAAAATAATAACATCAGCGTCCTGTTCAATCGCTCCAGACTCACGCAGATCCGACATGACTGGGCGCTTGTTTGGCCTTTGCTCGAGTGAACGGTTTAATTGCGACAAAGCGATAACTGGGCACTGTAACTCCTTGGCAAGACCTTTCAAGGAGCGGGAGATCTCGCTAATTTCAGTAGCGCGGTTTTCGCCCGAGGCTGAGGCCGAAGACATCAGCTGCAAATAATCAACGATCACCAAACCCAATTGACCGCACTGTCTTGATAGCTTGCGCGCCCTTGACCTTAGCTCAAGTGCATTGAGCCCTGGCGTCTCATCGATATAAAGTTGAGAATCTTGCATTTTTTGAATCGCATTGGTCAATCGCGGCCAGTCATCATCAACCAGTTGGCCAGTTCGTACCCTTTGCTGATCCAATCGCCCAACCGAACAAACCATTCGCATCGCTAACTGGGTCGCACCCATTTCCATCGAGAACACAGCAACGGGCAGGCTTTGATCAACCGCTACATGTTCGCCGATATTGAGTGAAAAGGCTGTCTTTCCCATCGAGGGCCGCCCTGCCACAATGACTAAATCGCCGGGCTGAAAACCCGAGGTCATTTTGTCGAGGTCGGTAAAGCCAGTAGGTACGCCTGTAATGCCGCTATGGTTACTTTGATCATAGAGCTGACCAATACGGTCAACCACCTGGCTTAGCAAATCGGGGAGTGATTGAAAGCCGCTTCGACCTCGTGCACCCTCTTCATTGATATTGAATATTTTGGACTCGGCCTCATCGAGCAGACTGCGGGTATCCCTGCCCTGGGGATTTAGTGCCTGATTGGCAATATCGTCGGCAACAGCGATCAGGCGGCGCAAAATAGCGCGATCGCGAACAATCTCAGCATAGCGGCGAATATTGGCCGCGCTCGGCGTATCCTGAGCCAGCCGATTCAGATAAATCAGTCCGCCAATCTCTTCGGCTTTACCAATGGTGCTTAAGGACTCGTGGACGGTCACGACGTCAGCCGGATGCGCCTTGTCGATTAACGAAGTAATAGCGGTATAAATTTGCCGATGATCACCCCGATAAAAGTCATCTGGGCGCAATAGATCCGCCACGCGATCAAAAGCGGTATTGTCGAGCAATAAGCCGCCGATGACTGCCTGCTCGGCCTCGAGCGACTGCGGCGGAAGCCTCAGTTGACTTAACTCAGGATCGCGAGGAGATTCCACGGCGATGGCTTGCTTCTAAAAAGGCTTGAAAGGCCCGGAAACTACCCGGGCCAGAAGGACTTGCTTTAGTGAGTCTCGCCAAGAACCGATACTTTGATTGCCGAGAGCACATCACTGTGCAAGGCGATTTCCACATCATGATCGCCAATGGTCTTAATCGGACCGTTTGGCAGACGAACCATCGCTTTCTCGACTTGAAAGCCCTGCTTCGTCAGCGCTTCGGCAATATCAAAATTGGTCACCGATCCAAACAAACGACCGTCAACACCAGCCTTTTCGCTAACCTGCAAGCTAAGTCCCGAAAGACGCTCGGCTACTTTGCGTGCATCGGAGAGTCGGTCAGCCTGAATCTTTTCTAGTTCGGCACGACGTGCTTCAAACTCGGCAATGGCCGATTGGGTTGCGCGTCGGGCTTTGCCCTGTGGAATCAGAAAATTACGAGCGTAGCCATCTTTGACTTTGACCACATCACCGAGTTGACCAAGGTTGACAACCTTCTCGAGTAAGATGATTTGCATAACAATACTCCTTCTCGTTTCAATCAGTGGTTGTCGGTATAGGGCAGGAGCGCAAGAAAGCGTGCCCGCTTGATCGCGTCGGTTAATTGGCGCTGATACTTCGCGCTGGTCCCGGTCAAACGTGCAGGGATGATCTTGCCGGTTTCCGTGATGAAATCTTTGAGCAGTTCAACATCTTTGTAGTCGATCCACTCCATTTTCTCCGCGGTAAAGCGACAAAACTTACGACGCTTAAACAGGGCGCCTTGCGTGGGGCGCTTGGGCTTACGATCTTTCATGTTGCGACGTGTAAATGCCATATCAATGTCCTTCAATGATCTTCATAACCTGAACATGCATACGCAAGCTTCGCGCATGCATCCGAATCGGTGCGATGAATCCGTCGAGTTGCAGCACACTACCTAGTGGAAGACGACTTGCTTCAATCGCCAAGCCTTCGGTAAAACGCAATCCAATCTCAAACTGAACCTGGCGCTTTGCGCCTGCCTCATCAACCTTCGCGTCGACGAATCCCGTTGCATCAAAAATTGCAACGCCTGCCGGACTGTAACGAAGCGTCTGTGTTGCCTTAAGGCTGAGCAGCAGGCTCAGGTGGTTGACTTCCCGCCCGATGAATGAACTCGCTTATTCGCCTGCGTGCTGGGTTGCGGCTTGAGGAGCAGCCTCAACAACCGTGCGACGTGACTCTTCGCGCTGAATCTGGCGCAACATCGGCGATTGGCCGGTATGGGCTTTCTTCATGCTCGTGGTCATGTGGCGCAACACAGCATCATTAAACCGGAAGGCAATTTCCAGCTCTGCTAAACAGGCTGGTAAGCACTCAAGGTTGAGCATCACGTAGTGAGCCTTGGTCATTTTGGCAATCGCATAGGCGAGCTGCCGTCTGCCCCAGTCTTCGATGCGATGGATTTTTCCTTGTTGCGACTCAACCATGGTTTTATAACGCTCAACCATGGCGGGCACTTGTTCGCTCTGATCAGGATGAATGATCAAGACGATTTCATAATGACGCATACGCTATTTCTCCTTGTTGATGGTTTCCTTGCGGAATTCCCCATGGACTGTTGAAGGATCAAGCAAAACCACTCGATGTCCTGCAACACGACCGGCGGCGCACGCGTCGGAGCACGCAGCCAGTGAGGAATTTTCGATTATAACCCGGGAACCGGCGTTAGCAAGGGCGACCCAGAACGCCAGGCAAGAAGATTACGCGCTGCCAACATCGCCATCCCCAGTCGCGACGATAAGGTTGCCGAGCCGATGTGGGGTGTGAGGACAATATTGTTGCAAGCAAGCAGCTCAGGATGTACTTGAGGCTCACCTTCAAAAACATCGAGCCCCGCCGCGGCAATACGCCGCTCTTGAAGTGCAGCAGCAAGGGCCTGATCATCGACGATGCCTCCCCTTGCAATATTGATGAGCGTGGCGGTTGGCTTCATCTGTCTTATTTGCTCAGCACCAATCACATGGTGAGTGGCTTGTGAGTAGGGAAGCACCAAAACCACATGGTCAGCCGATGCAAGCAAGTCGTTTAAGGACATTAAACTTGCACCTAGGGCTTTGGCCTGGGGCGACTCGCTACGATTGTGATAAAAAACACGCATCGAAAAGCCCTGAGCACGGCGTGCAATGGCAGCACCAATACGCCCCATACCGACAATCCCAAGGTTTGCACCATGTAGGTCAGCGCCCAGAAACTGATCCCAGGCCCAGCCTTTCCACGAACCATCGCGCAGCCAGCGTTCAGACTCGGTCACGCGACGGGCAGTAGCCATTAACAAGGCCCAA
>VGHV01000265.1 GCA_016868095.1 Betaproteobacteria bacterium | reverse complement strand
CATAGGTAACCTTTTCGCTGGTCGGCGCAGGAGCGGGTGCGGGAGCTGGTGGAGCTTGTGGAGGCGGTGGTGCCGGTGCTGGAGCAGGCGCAGCTCTGGGAGCAGGGGCAGGTTCCGGTGGAGGCGGTGGTGCTGGCGCTGGGGCAGGCTTTGGAACAAGATCAGGATCACAGGCCATGGTCGCCATTGCTGGCGTCCAATGCCCAGTACGCCAGCATTCGCCAGAGGCGTTGCGGACATTTTGACCATCGGAACTAATTGCATAGCCATTGTTGGCTTGCGCAAAAGCAAACCCTGGCGCTGCTAGTACAGCCGCTAAGGCAGTGATCGAAATAATCTTCTTCATGAGTCCCTCACTTTTTGATCAGCCACCGTGGTGCGCCGACCATCGAATTAATCGCATTGGCTTTCTTAATCGACCTACTTTACACAACAGTTTGACGATTCAGTCTGTTTAATTGACTTACAAGCTGATTTTGCCACAGCGGCAACCTGCTTCGGAGGCGATCACGGAGCTCATGAAGAGCGATCGACACGGGTTGTCTCATTCTGACAACAGGCTCGCCTCGAATCCAAACATCACTGACCTGCTCTCTGCCGCACACGTAAATGAGATGCGACAAGGGGTCCACGCATGGTGAGCAGCCCAGCCCAGCCATATCAATGGCCACCAGGTCAGCTTCTTTGCCAAGCTCGATCGATCCGATCCGATCTTGCAAGCCGAGCGCAGTGGCCCCGCCAAGCGTGAGCGCATGGAGGACCTGAGGCGCTGCAAACGCGCTGGCGTCTCCAGCCACCGCTTTGGCAAGCCTTGCCGCGGTTGCGGCTTCCGCCAGCAAATCGAGGCGGTTATTGCTTGCTGCACCATCGGTACCGAGCCCGACATTAATGCCTGACTCGAGGAAGGCCGCTACAGGTGCAAAACCACTTGCGAGCTTTAAATTCGAATGCGGGCAGTGCGCCACATGGGCAGCAGCGGCCGCCATCATGGCGATATCGGTTTCGTTAAGGTGAACCGCGTGAACGGCGATCAAATCCGGGCCAAGTAAACCCAACTTGGCTAAACGTTGCAGCGGTCGCAAGCCATGTAAGCGCAGGGATTCTTCCACCTCGAAGGCGGTCTCGTGTAAGTGAATGTGTACAGGCAAAGCCAGCTCAGCCGATAAAACAGCGACTTGCTGAAGTGCAAGATCCGAGACGGTGTAGGGAGCGTGAGGCGCTAAGCAAAAACTGACCCCAGGGTCGTCAAGCCAACGATCGCGAAGCGCCATTCCTTTGCGCAAGTAGTCATCAGCATCGTTGGCATAGGCCGAGGGAAAGTCAATCACAATCAGGCCAGCACATACCCGAATGCCCGCTGCCCTCATCGCCGAAATCGCTTGTTCGGGGAAAAAATACATATCATTGACGGTTGTGATGCCCCCTTGAAGCATCTCAATGGCTGCCAATAGGCTCCCGTCGTAAACAAAAGACTCTGAAACCAGCTCTCGTTCGAGTGGCCAGATTCTGTCTTGCAACCAGCTGTGAAGTGGAAGATCGTCACCGACACCACGCAGCAGTGCCATGGCGGCATGCGCATGCAAATTGACCAGACCAGGGATAAGCAAATGATCAGCGAGCTCGATACGCTCTGCATCGGGATATCGCCAGCGCATTTCATCCTGTGCTGCCATCTCGCAGATCAATCCATCGCGCACTAAAACCCCTTGTGATTCGAGCAAGGGTTCACCCGGCACAGCGGTAGCAATCCAGCGGGGCAGCAGCAAGGTAAGGGTCTTCGTTTGCTTGATCAAAGTGATTCCCTAAAGAAGCCCGAATCATAACTGGTAAACTTCAAGGTTTATGTCTGGTCGCGACCGATCAGTCGCTTTCGGCTTGTCCATGGAACTATTCGCCAAAGAAACCCTGCCCATTAGTCTTGAAGAGGAGATGCGTCGCTCCTACCTCGACTACGCCATGAGCGTGATCGTTGGGCGCGCGCTGCCCGACGTTCGAGACGGCCTCAAACCAGTCCATCGCCGTGTGCTGTTTGCGATGTATGAGGCCAATAACGTCTGGAACCGGCCCTATGTAAAGTGCGCAAGGGTTGTTGGCGATGTCATGGGTAAATACCACCCACACGGCGACTCGGCAATTTACGACACGCTTGTGAGGATGGCGCAGGACTTCTCCTTGCGCTACACCTTAATCGATGGACAGGGCAACTTTGGTTCAATCGATGGTGATAACGCGGCCGCCATGCGTTACACCGAGTGCCGGCTTGATCGCATCGCTGGCCTGCTGCTCGAAGACATCGATAAAGAAACCGTCGACTTTCAAGCCAATTACGATGGCAAAGAGGAAGAACCTTGCGTACTGCCTGCAAGGATCCCCAATCTGCTCATCAACGGTTCATCGGGCATTGCCGTGGGCATGGCGACGAATATTCCGCCCCACAATCTTTCAGAAGTAACCGCTGCTTGCCTGCATCTGCTTGACCATCCTGAAGCGAGCATCGAGCAGTTAATGGAGTTCGTGCCGGCGCCCGATTTCCCGACAGCTGGCATTATTTACGGGCTCTCGGGGGTTCGAGAAGGCTATCGCACCGGTCGCGGCCGGGTTGTCATGCGTGCGCGGACTCATTTTGAGGATATTGATAAGGGGCAACGGCAAGCCATCATCGTTGATGAATTGCCCTATCAGGTCAATAAGCGGGTTTTACTTGAGAAAATCGCCGAGCTCGTCAACGACAAACGTCTTGAAGGCATCTCCGACATAAGAGACGAATCCGATAAATCGGGTATGCGGGTTGTGATCGAACTCAAGCGAAACGAGCACCCCGAAGTCGTCCTCAATAATCTCTATAAAAATACCCAGCTGCAAGATAGCTTCGGTATCAACATGGTTGCGCTGGTCGACGGACAACCGAGACTGCTTAATCTCAAGCAAATGCTTGAGGCTTTCTTAAGCCACCGGCGCGAGGTCATCACACGTCGTACCGTCTACGAATTACGCAAGGCACGCGAACGCGGCCATGTGCTTGAAGGCCTTGCTGTTGCATTGGCCAACGTCGATGAAATGATCGAAACGATCAAGACCTCTCCCACACCACCGGTTGCCAAAGAGCGCTTGCTTGGTCGTACCTGGGATGCTGGCATTGCGCTTGACATGGTCCAACGAGCAGGCGGACAACGCGAGGCGGTCCGACCCGAAGGTCTACTTCCAGAGCTCGGCCTGCAAGCGCAAATCGACGGTAAAGCCCAATACCGGCTCTCCGAAGTTCAGGCCCAAGAAATCTTGCAAATGCGTTTGCAACGACTCACTGGCCTTGAACAAGAAAAAATTGTCGACGAGTACCGCGAAGTGATCGACGAGATCATTGACTATTTAGACATCCTCGCTAAGCGCGAACGCATAACAGCCCTAATCGCAAGCGAGATGCGTGAGGCTGCTCAAGCCTTCAGTTCACCAGAAAAAGATCCCCGACGCTCGACGATTGAACACGATGCGATTGATCTCGAAACTGAAGATTTGATTCAACCGCAAGACATGGTCGTAACGCTCTCGCACAGCGGCTACATCAAGAGTCAGCCCTTATCCGAGTATCGCGCCCAGCGCCGTGGCGGCAGGGGCAAGCAAGCAGCTGGCACCAAAGAAGACGACTGGATCGATCAATTATTTATTGCAAACACCCATGACATGATTCTTTGCTTCTCAAATCGCGGCCGGGTCTACTGGCTTAAAGTTTGGGAAGTGCCTCAGGGCTCACGCAACGCACGCGGACGCCCGATTATCAACATGTTCCCCCTCACCGAGGGCGAGAAAATCACGGTTGTACTTGCTGTCAAACATTTTGATGACGATCATTTTGTCTTCATGGCCACTGCGCTTGGAACGGTCAAAAAGACACCACTGACCGATTTTTCCAACCCCCGAAAGGCTGGCATCATTGCAGTTGATTTGGACGAAGGTGACTTTTTAATCGGTGCGGCCGTTACCGATGGTGCGCATGATGTCATGCTGTTTTCAGACGCAGCCAAGGCAGTTCGCTTCGACGAAAACGATGTACGACCGATGGGGCGAGCAGCCCGCGGGGTACGAGGCATGAGTCTTGACGAGGGACAACGCGTCATCGCCATGCTGGTTGCTGAATCCGAATCGCAATCGGTGCTCACAGCAACTGAAAATGGTTTTGGCAAACGCACGCCAATCAGCGAATACACCCGCCATGGGCGTGGCACCAAAGGCATGATCGCTATCCAGACCTCCGAGCGCAACGGCAAAGTTGTCGCAGCGGTGTTGGTCAACCCGGATGATGAGATTATGCTCATCACCACCGGGGGCGTATTGGTCCGTACGCGAGTCGCTGAGGTCCGTGAAATGGGTCGGGCAACCCAAGGCGTAACCTTAATCGCTGT